>JAKSQI010000050.1 GCA_024404215.1 Oscillospiraceae bacterium | reverse complement strand
AAAGAATTTTGTGAAAATAAATATAATGATTGTAAAAGAGTAAGAGAAGAATATAAAAAAGAAAATACTGATGCAAAAGTAACTCTCTGTTATAAAACAACTGACCATAAATTTTGTTTCAGGCAAAAATGGCCAAAGGCAAGCAGGGCGGCTATAGTCAGTCCGTGTATCAAAAGGGTCCGCATAGTTGGTCCGGCTTTGCGCAGAAGCAGGAAGACCGGGGGAAATACAAGGGTAAACTGCATCAGAATCGAGGTGTACCACAAAGGCTGCAGGGGGGTTATGCTATGGGGGGCAAAATAGTTGTCCTGCAGGGCAATCTGGCGGAAGTTATGGAAGCCCAGCAGAACAGAAAGGCTCTCCTGCTTCATGCCGGGCCAGGCATGGCCCATGAGCCCGAAGCTGATTCCTAAGGTGAGCAAAACGGCGGCGGCTGCCGGCAGCCAAAGCCGGAGAAAGCGGCCTTTGTAATAGCGGCCTAAGGCTGGGGACTCCGGCCCCAGCAGGGAAGCGGCCATCAAATAACCGCTTAGGGTAAAAAAACAGCAGACAGCCAGATAACCGCCGGGCAGCAGCTGCATATGAAACAGCAAAACCGCCGGACAGGCCAGACAGCGCAGCAAATCCGGCAGCAGACGGCGGCTTTTTGGTTGAGACAAAATCATAGTATACCTCATTCCCGGATAATGTCATATACTATATACGGAAATACAGATACAAACAAGATGATTGGGTGAATTTCTGACTTTTTCCCGGTTAATCTCGGTGCTATAATAAGACAAAGGGAATGAACAGCAGCATAAAATGCGGAAAAGCGGGTTCATCAGGTGGTTGCTCTGAAAGGATAAAGGCATCTATGGAAATCAAGCAGTTAGAATATGTCCTAATGGCTGCGGACATGGGCAGCTTTAATAAGGCATCCGAGTATTTATACACAACCCAGTCCAATGTATCCAAGGTCATCGGCAGCCTGGAGGCGGAGCTGGGCTATCGCATTTTCAAAAGGCAGGGGGGCGGTGTACTTTTGACGGATGCCGGCAAGGCCCTGTATGACCAGTCCCAGCAGATTATCGGCATTCTCAATAATCTGAAGGATTTAAAAACCCTGGAGGACCGAAAATGCTTCCATGTGGCAACGGTGGCCAGCAATCTGATAGGGGAGGCCTTTGCGGAGCTGGTAAACCGCCGGAATGAAAACGAGTTCTGCCTGGAGCTTTGGGAAGGAAGCATATCCGATGTTATCGGCGTTGTAGACCGTGGGGAAGCCGGAATGGGCTTTCTCTACATCGGCGAAAAGCAAAAGGAAGCCTTTCATACCATGCTGGCAAAGAAGGAAATGGAATTTCGGGAGCTGCTTCCGGCCCAGGTGGTTCTCTGTGTGAGAAAGGGCCATCCTTTGGCCGGGCAGACCAGCATTCGTCCGGAGCAGCTGCAGGATCTCCGCTTTGTGAAGTACCGGGAGGACACCCTTTCTCAAACCTATCACCTGCAGCAGGTCTATTCTGACCTGGGGCTGGAGAATCGCATGGCCCATGCGGTGGAGATTGACAGTGACTCGGTGCTGATGAGTATTCTGCGAAAGACCGATTGCGTCTACCTATGCTTCTCCGGTTACCCGAACCGGAAGACCACCGGGAAAGAGATACTGGAAATCCCGGTGGAATATAGTCGGGAGGGCTTTGCCCTGGGCTATATTAAGCGCAAATCCACCCAGCTTAGCGAAGTGGCCCGGGAGTTCCTTGAAATGATAGCTCCGGGGGTATGCGCCGGTGGAATCAAAGGCTAGTCCATATCTGAATTAGCGAAAATCCTCTTGTCATGATATAACTAGGGTATGAAAACCCATTCATGACAGGAGGATTTTTTATGAAAAGGGGTCTTGCATTAGTATTGGCAGTTCTTTTTGTTCTGCTTGCTTTTACCGGCTGCGGCCATACCGAAAGTGCTTCGGAGGCCGACAGCTATGAAACCGTAAAAATCGGTGTTCTGACTTATAACGCTACCGACAGTGAGGTTCTCATGTTCCGCTCCTATCTGGAGAATAACCTGGGGGATGCTTTTGGCGTTGAGTATTTTTATTCCAATGCCATTACTTCCCTGGAGGATGAGATGGAATTCATTGACCGTGCCAGAGAAGCCGGCTGCAAGGGTATCATCTCCTTCATGACCCATGACCTGGAAGCCATTGTGGACTATTGCGGTGAGGACATGTTCTATGCCCTGCAGAACATGACCCCCACGGAAGAGGCCTTTGAGGCTGTTAAGGATAAGCCCCAGTTCCTGGGCGTCGTATCCCCCGGGAACGAGGCTGAAAACGAAGCCGGGGTCAGCATTGCCGCTGCCCTGCTGGGTGACCGGGTGAATTCCTCTCTGAAATGGCTGGTATTTACCGGCGGTGCCTCTTACGGCAACAACATGCACAGCCGCCGTACCCAGGGCATCCTGGAGGTTCTGACCATGGCCGGCTATGAGCTGACTGTCAGCATGGATGAGCTGCTGACGGCACAGGAGCCCATGCTGGCTGCGGAAGGCCGGGAGGGAGGCCAGGTTTATATCTGCCCCGGCTATCCCGGCGTTCATACGGAGAACATTGAAAAGGCACTGACCATGTGCTCCGCTGACCGTGTGGCTTCCTGCTGCACCATGGAAGCCCACCAGAAGGAACTCCACGATTATCTGAAGGCCAACCCCGGACAGAAGGTAGGCTTGATTGATTGTTTCAGCGAAAACATGTCTACAGGCTTTGCCAACGGCGAGGTGGATTGCCTGGTTGGCAAGTATGCGGCCATGGTTGCCCCCACCTTTGTTGCCATGATGAATGCCATCTATGGAGACATGGCTTTGGTAAAGGAGAACGGCGAGGCCTACTGGCTGACCCAGGACATGTGGTATGCCGGCGATAAGGATACCTTCATGGAGCTCTACGCCGAATCCGTGAATGTGTACGATAATACCTACTGCTCCGATGAACTCATGGCTGCCATTGGTGCTTACAATTCTTCTGCCAGCCATGCCGATTTTGTTAATCTCATTGAGGACAGAAATCTGGCCCGGTGATCACGTCTCTCAAAAAACCGCTGCCTGTTTTTCGGGCAGCGGTTTTTTGAGTCCCTAAGGGAAGACAAGTCCCGGGAACGAGGCCGACTTGCATGTTGCCGGGGATTATGGCATACTAGTAGGCGTTATTCCGTGAAATCAAAGGAGGATACTCATGACAAAAAGACGGTGGTGGGAACTGACCTCGGCCATGCTTCACATACTGGCCATGGCCCTGATGCTGTCGGACCATGCCTGGTCCACCCTGTTTCCGGCCCAGCGCTGGATGACCAGTATCGGCCGGATTGCCTTCCCGATTTTTGCCTTTTTAACAGCAGAAGGGTACTTTCACACCCACGATTTTAAGAAGTACATGAAGCGCATGCTGATTTTTGCCCTTATATCTGAAATTCCCTTTAATCTCATGATGGGGGGCTCACTGCTGGGGCCCACGCATCAAAATGTAATCTGGGCCTTCCTACTGGCTTTGGCAGGCATGCGGCTGCTGGATGCTATTAAGGCACGATACGGCAAGGAAAAGCTTTGGGCCGCCGTGCTGCTTTCGGCTCTGGTGGTTCTTGGCTGCTTCCTGCTGGGCTTTGCTGGTTTTGTGGATTATTACGGCACCGGCGTTTTGATGGTGCTGACCTTCTATTTCTTCCGGGGCAGAAAATGGTGGTGCTATCTGGGGCAGCTTTTGGTGATGTATTATCTGAATGTGGAGCTGCTTGGCGGCTACACCATTCTGGTGCCCCTTTTGGGTCACACCTTTGAAATTGTGGAGCAGGGGCTGGCCCTGCTGGCCCTGATTCCCATCTGGCTTTATCGGGGGAAACAGGGGCATCACTCCAAGCCATTTCAGTACTTTTGCTATTCCTTCTATCCGGCCCATATGCTGCTGCTGGTGCTGGTGGGCTATCTGCAGTATCGGCTGGGGGGATAAGCGGACGGAAACCATTTGAAAAAGGAGAAAAACTTATGAAACGGGTAATCATATACTATTCTTTATCGGGAAATACGAAGCAGGCGGCAGAGCTCCTGTCACGGGAGCTGGGGGCTGACCTCTGTGCCCTTGAGCTGGTTAAGCCCATGCCGGATGCCATGTGGAAGCGAATTCTCACCGGGGGCGGACAGGTTTGCATGGGCGTGAAGCCGTCCCTTAAGCCTTTGACCACAGACCTTGCTGCCTATGATGAAATTCTGCTGGGCTTTCCCATTTGGGCAGGCAAGGCAGCTTCCCCGGTCAGCACGCTGCTGGCCAGGTATCCTGTGGCGGACAAGGTTGCGGCCCTGTTTACTCTCAGCGGTACCGGCAGCAACGACAAGTGCCTGGCGGCCCTGTCCAAAAAGCTGCCCTCTGTTCGGGCTTCCCTATCCCTGAAGGATTATGGTCAGGCCGGGGCTGAGAATGAGGCCAGCCTGAAGGCTTTTGCAGAAAAAATCAAGGCCCTTTCCTAATAGGATTCAAGGAACACGGACCCCGGCGCCTGTAAAGGGCGCCGGGGTCCGTTCCTCTTGAAGAACCAATCCAAGGGGGAAAAGAAAAATTGTCTTTCCCGGAATGGACTGCAGTGATATAATACATAGTTATGCAATGTGTTTTGTAAGGAGTGAATACAATGAAACAGGTCAGTACAACGGCATCCCGCCTGCCTTTAATCGGCATTCCCAGGGGCATGCCCTATCATCGCTTTGGCGACCTGTGGAAGGCCTTCTTTAAGGCTTTGGATATTCAGTATGTGGAAAGCGAGCCTACCACTCTGCGGACTCTGGAAGAAGGGACCGCCGTTGCTTTGGATGAAACCTGCCTGGCCATGAAGCTGTATTTGGGCCATGTAATGAATCTGGCAGGCAAGTGCGAGTTCATTCTGGTACCCGGCATCAAAAGCTTTGGCCGCAACCGGGAGTATTGCCCTCATTTTGAGGGCCTGTATGATCTTGTCCGCAATTCTTGTCGGGATTCCCGCCAGAAGCTGATTACCTATCAGGTGGATGAGCCCAACGGCATGTCCGAGGCGGATGCCTTTCTGGAGCTGGGCAAGGCCCTGGGCTTCGGCGGACGAGAGGTGAAAAAGGCCTATCAGACCGCCAAACGGGAGGAGCAGCAGCGTTGGCAGAAGCGGGTGCTGCTGGAAAATGCCAAGGTCCGGGAATCCGGGCTGAAGGTTTTTCTGGCCGGTCACAGCTACGTGCTGGAGGACCCTTATGTAGGTAAGCCCATTCGCAATTTTCTGGAGGCAAACGGTGTTACGGTCCTGTCCGGTCCTGTGACGGACCGGGAGCAGGCCATGAAAAACAGCGGTGTGCTTTCTCCCGGCTGCAAGTGGGAAATCAACCGTGAGCTGCTGGGGAATCTGGCCCTGAAAAAGAAAAATATAGACGGCCTGATTCTGATCAGCACCTTTCCCTGCGGCTCAGACTCCATGGTGAACGAGCTGCTGACCCGGCAGATTGACAGCATGCCCGTGCTGAATCTGGTGCTGGACAGCCAAAGCGGCATGGCCGGCATTGAAACCCGGCTGGAAAGCTTTGTGGATATTATTCGCTTTAAAAGGGGACTGATGTAATGGAACAGGCAAGGAAAAAGGTGGCCTTTCCCCGCTACGCCGAGTATAACTGCGGCCTTCGTTATCTGATGGAAAAGGGGCTGGATGTTCAGTGCATTCTACCCCCCAAGCTGACCAAACGTACCATGGAGCTGGGGGCTCAGAACAGCCCGGATTTTGTGTGTACCCCCTTTAAAACCCTGCTGGGCAACCAAATTGAGGCCCTGGAAGCCGGTGCCGATACGCTGGTTATGACCTATGGCCTTTGCAAGCTGGGGTATTTCGGCGAGCTGGAGAAGAGGATTCTCCGGGATATGGGCTATCAGTTTGATTTTGTGGATCTCAGTGACTATAACACCGGCAAAAAGAAGGATATGCTCCGGGCTCTGCGGGCCATTAACCCCAAGGTGAAGCCCGCCCGGTTTTTCCTGGCCCTGGCGGAAGCCGTGCGCATGACGGAATATGTAGACGAAATCACCGGGGATTATTACCGAAACCGGGCCTTTGTCCGGGATAAAAAGGCCTATGACGGCATCTACCGCCATTTTTTGACGGCCATGTATGCCGCAGAATCCCGGCATGACATTGAGGAGGGCTACCACAAAGCCAAGCTGGAGCTGGCCGGGGCTCCGATGGATCGGCCGGAGAACCCCCTGCGTGTAGGCATTGTGGGCGAATTCTATACGGCCATGGACGAGTTCTCCAATCTGGAGGTTGAGAAAAAGCTGACCGATCTGGGGGTAGAGGTTCATCGTTGGATGACGGTAACCAACCGCATGCTGCGCTACCCGGGGGATAACAACCTGCAGGTGCAGATTAAGGACTATGTCAGCTACAGCATGGGCTGCAACACCACTGCCAACTCCTGGGCAGCCCTGGACTATGTAAAGCGGGGCTTTGACGGGGTGATTCATATCAAATCCGCCAACTGCACTCCGGAAACTGATGCCATGACCGTGCTGAACAACATCAGCAGCGACTCTCAGGTGCCCTTCCTCTATCTGACCTTTGATGTTCAGACCAGTGATGTGGGCCTGCAGACCAGGCTGGAAGCATTTTACGACATGCTTGCTATGAGAAAGAAGGTATTACGATAATGGAAAAGGCATTTTTGGGCATTGATATCGGCTCAATTTCCACCAAAGGTGTTATTTTGGATGAAAACAACGGAATTCTGGCTAGTGAGTACATCTGGACGGAAGGGGACCCCATTCAAGCGGTTAAGAAGCTGCTGGGGCTGCTGGAAGCCGGCTTTGATAAAAGCCGCTACACCATTGTAGGCACCGGCACCACCGGCAGTGCCCGTAAGCTCATCGGCACCATGGTGGGAGCCACGGTGGTGAAAAACGAAATCACGGCCCATGCGGTGGGCACCACCACCTTCTACCCGGACGTTCGCACCATTCTGGAAATCGGCGGTCAGGATTCCAAGATTATTTTGGTGGAAAACGGCGTAGCCAACGACTATGCCATGAATACCCTCTGCGCCGCCGGCACCGGTGCCTTCCTGTCCAGCCAGGCCAAGCGCCTGGGCATTGAGGTGGAAGAAATCGGCGACTATGCTTTGTCGGCTAAGCACCCGGTGTCCATTGCGGCCCGCTGCACCGTCTTTGCTGAGTCGGATCTGGTGCATAAAATTCAGACCGGCCATGCCAAAGAGGATATCATTGCCGGTGTCTGCAATGCCGTTGTAGCCAATTACCTGAACAATGTGGGCAAGGGCAAGCGCATTGCCTCCCCGGTGGTTTTTCAGGGTGGCGTCAGCAAAAACAAGGGGGTAGTGGCTGCCTTTGAAAAGGCCCTGCACTGCCCGGTTACCGTCGATGCCAACGGTCATTTGATGGGAGCTATCGGTGTGGCCATTCTGGCCAGAGGCTCCAAAGAACGGCGGGAGTTTGACTTCTCGGTAGAGAATACCGATTTTCATGTCAGGGATGCCTCCTGCGGCCGCTGCTCCAACAACTGCGAAATTATCTGCGTCTATCGTGGGGATGAGCTGATTGATTCCTGGGGCAACCGCTGCGAAAGGGGCAGCATTCGCACCAAGGCTTAAGGCCGGGAAGGAAGGATACCTATGGATTTGATTTTAGAACAGGGCAGCCCTGCGGATGTCAGCGGGCGGCTGGAAAAGGAAAAGCGCTGCTATGCCCTGCTGGATTCTCTGGGGCTGGAATACTGGCGCTGTGACCACCCGGAGGCCAATGCCAACACCATGGAGGACTGTCTGGCCATTGATTCCATTTTAGAGGCCATGGTCTGCAAAAATCTTTTCCTCTGCAACCGTCAGCATACCCAATTCTATCTGCTGATGATGCCCGGGGACAAGCCCTTTAAAACCAAGGAGCTCAGTGGCCAGCTGGGCTGTGCCCGCCTTAGCTTTGCTGAGCCGGAGTACATGGAAAAGCATCTGGACATTACACCGGGCTCCGTCAGCATTCTGGGCCTGATGAACGATAAGGAGCATGCTGTTCAGCTGCTGGTGGATGAGGACGTGCTGAAGGATGAGTATGTGGGCTGCCATCCCTGCATCAACACCACCAGCCTGAAGCTGAAACCGGCAGATATGTTCGGGCCCCTGCTCCGGGCTATGAATCACGATAAAATTGTGGTTAAGCTGGGCCAGCCTGAGGCCTGAGGCCTTTGGTAAACCATGAAAGCTGCCGTTACCCTTGCCGACATCGGCAAGGGTAGCTTTTTTTATTCTGTATTCCCCGGGTAGGCTTAGGACAGATGCAGAAAAAAACTGCGAGGAAGGAAATCATTTTTATGGAAATAAGCGGGAAAGTGAGGCAAATACTGCCTGCAATCTCCTCAAAATTCTGCAATTTATGATGCAAAAATCACAGGGATATGCTAAAATGAAACGGTTGTGCTCCCAAACAAGCAAAGGGAGGGGGCAATAGAAAACCTTGTTAACAACGTAGAGAGAGACGGAGTTGAGGCAATGAAACGAAATGGCATTCTGAACAGCGACATTTCCCGTGTTCTGTCCTACCTGGGCCATACGGACTGCATCGCCATCGGCGACTGCGGCCTGCCTATCCCGGATGAGACGGAGCGCATTGATTTGGCCCTGGCTTTCGGCGTGCCCTCCTTTATGCAGACCCTGACCGAGCTGGTCAAGGACATGAAGGTGGAAAAGCTGGTGCTGGCGGAGGAAATCAAGGAGCAGAACCCGGAAGTATTGGCTCAGGTGGAAGCCCTTTTTGCCGGTCAGGGGATTGAAACGGAATTTGTCCCCCATACCGAGCTGAAGGCCCGCACCCGCAGCTGCAAGGCAGTAATCCGCACCGGGGAAACGACCCCCTACGCCAACATCATTCTCCAGTCCGCCTGCATTTTTTAACGGGGGAGGGAAGCAGACACCATGAAAATTGAAATGAAGGGTATTAACAAGTCCTTCGGAAGCAATCAGGTTCTGTCGGATGCGGCCTTCACCCTCACCGATGGTGAGATTCACGCCCTGATGGGTGAAAACGGCGCCGGCAAGTCCACCCTGATGAAGATTCTCACCGGTGTTTACACCAAGGACTCCGGCACCATTCTGGTGGATGGGCAGGAGGTCACCTACCGCAGCCCCCAGGAGGCGGAAAAGGCCGGCATCGTCTTTATTTATCAGGAGCTGAATGTTCTTTATGATTTGACGGTGGAAGAAAACCTCTTCATGGGCAAGGAGATTACCAAGGCCTTCGGCATCTGCAACAAAAAGGCCATGCGGCAAAAGGCCGCTGAGATTATGGAGCGCATGGGCGTCCGTATCCCGGTGGATGCGGTCATGAGCGAGCTGTCCGTAGGCC
>JAKSQI010000005.1 GCA_024404215.1 Oscillospiraceae bacterium | reverse complement strand
CCAACCTTGGCCCCAAGAGCTGACTCCAGCATGGGTTTAATCAGGTTGGTTGTGGTCGTTTTGCCATTGGTTCCGGTAACACCTACCACCTTCAGCTTCTCTGCCGGACGGCCGTAGTAATTAGCTGCAGCCATGGCCAGTCCCTTACGGGTATCCGGCACCAGCACATAGGGAACCTCCCCCTCCGGCTTGCGAGAACAGAGAACACAGGCCGCGCTCTTCTGCAGAGCGGAGGCAATATAGCTGTGCCCATCGGACTGGTAACCCACAACAGCCACAAAGAGAAAGCCGGGCTGAACCTTACGCGAATCCCCTTCAATGCCGGTTATTTCCGTATCCGGATCTGCTGCGCATTCCAGAACACTTATATCTTTCAAAATCTCAGAGAGTTTCATTCCGCATTCTTCTTTCTTTTAATCGTCCTGCTGCTGACTGCTTACCAACGCCAGCTTGACAATACTTCCGTAGGGCACCACTGTACCGCTTTCCGTGTATTGAATTCCCACAATCATTCCCTCACCGGCCATGCCGGACTCCTTAGCGACATAGAGGCCTGCCTGCTCCATACGGCGTACAGCTTCCACATAACTCATGCCGATGACATTGGGGACGGTAACCTCTTCCGTTTCCGGCTCAGCCTCCATAAAGAGCACTACCTTGGAGCCTGAAGCAACGACAGATCCACCGGCAGGAATCTGGGAGGTTACGGTTTTGCCCGTACCAATAAATTCATAGGACAGCCCCTCATACTTTAGGGCACTTACTGCATCGCTTTGACTCCAGCCGTAGAGCTTGGGCACATATGTATCGGCCGCCGCCAGTTCCTCCGCAGAATAATCCGGCTCATAGCCCAGATAGTCCAGCGTCTCGGACAGAATGCTGCCTACCACCGGTGCCGCCATGTTGGCGCCGCTGATGTATCGTCCGGTGGAGTGGCTGGGCGTATCCAGCAGGAAGAGAACCACGACCTCGGGATCCTCAGCGGGTGCATAGCCGCAGAAGGAAACAACATACTCCCGATACTGGGCCGTCAGGTTTTCTGTAACCTTTTCGGAAGTACCGGTTTTACCGGCAATATGATAGCCGGCCACATAGGCATTGCTGCCGCCGCCGTCGGTAACGACGGTTTCCAGAATCTTATTGATGGTATCCGAGGTTTCATTGCTGATAACCTGCCGCTTAACCGTCGGCTCATTGAGCATGATGGTATTACCGTTTCCGTCGGTTACGGAACTGACAACATAGGGCTGCATAAGGTAGCCGCCGTTGCAGCAGGCAGAAATGGCAGTAATCATCTGAATGGGCGTTACCGCAAAGGTCTGGCCGAAGGAGGCCGCCGCCAGCTGAGATTTGTTGTCCGGGTTCATGAACACCTCATTGGTCCACCAGATGCTGTTGCCCTCACCGGCAAGGTCAATATTTGTGCTGTCAAACAGGCCAAAGGCATTGATATAGTCATAGAACTTCTGTGCCCCAACCCGGGCACCGATTTCAATGAAGGCGCAGTTACAGGAGTTTTGAGTGGATACAGCCAAGGACTGCGTACCATGCCCGGCGTGATTGGAGCAATAAATGGGTGTAGTACGGCCGGTAACATAGGAATAGCCGCCGCAGTAGAAGCTATCCTCCTCCGAAACAACGCCCTCCTCCAATGCCATGGCCAGGGTTACGGTTTTAAATACCGATCCCGGTTCATAGCTGTCAGACAGAGCCTTGTTGCGCCACTGGCGGAGCAAAGCAGAGGTAGTTGCCGTCTCTTTTTCCTCTTCATCCTCGATTAAATCAATTTTCTCCTGAACAGAATCTGAAAGGGTGAGGAAGTCGTTCAGGTCATAATTGCCGTAGCTGGCCATGGCCAGCACTTCTCCGGTTTTGGGATTCATGGCAATGCAGGCTGCACCATTGAGGGCATCGTTAATCTCAATGGCCTGCTCTACATTCTTTTCCACAATCTGCTGAATGGTAATATCCGTGGTCAGGGTTATGTTGTAGCCATCCCAGCCCTCGGCATACTTTTGGAACTGAGAGGATATAACCTCCTTACCAACGCTGGTGCCCAGATAAACCTCTTTTCCGTTGACACCGGTGAGATAGCTGTTGTACCCGGCTTCTACACCCTCCAGACCTCTATTCTCTGAACCAACAAAGCCGATAATATGGCACATGAGAGAGCCATAGGGATAGGTTCTCTTCTCGGTAGACTCCAGATGAACGCTGGTCAACTCATATTCTTTGACAAACGCCCGAATCAGATCCGCCGTCTCCTCATCCACCTGTTTTTTCAGAACCTCATACCAGGAGTCCTCGTTGTCAAAGCGCTTCCGGACATCTTCATACTTCAAATCCAGTATGTCGGCCAACCGACGGGAAATCATGTCGGCGTCCTCCGGTGCCGCTTCTCCGTTCTTATCCGTGTGATTTTTCTGTTCATAAGGGCTGACAAAAACATTCTCCGTTGGTGCACTGATTGCCAAAGTATTACCATTGCGGTCGCGAATACTTCCGCGGTCAGCCTTATCCTCACTGTAGAAGGTCTGCTGGGCTACCGCTTTCTTTTCCAAGTCTTCATGCTGAAAAATCTGCAGCTTTACCAGCTGATAGCCCATAAGCAAAAACGCAAGGATGCCGCACACAGCAAAAACCAGTGTGCGGCAATTAAACTGCTTATTTATCCGCCCTTTTCGGCGGTTTGTTTTTTTATTATCAGACTGTCCCATAGCTGTCTCCCTTGCTGAAGCCGAATGTTAGTTGCCGCGGACAGCTGAAAACAGAGAATCAAAGGCAGAAAAAACAGAAAAGCTACTGTCACCATCGCTGTAAACCGCAACGCTGTCCTGGGACTCGATTTCCGCATATTCAATCTGAGAAGAAATCGGTTCCCCCATACCCAGCTCCTTCTGGGCGTAGGACTTAACCGCGTTCATATCAAAAGCCATGTCATAGGCAGCAGACAGACGGCGGTTTTCCTCCTGAAGCTGTTCCACCCGGCGAACAGCATTTACCGTTTGATTAGCCACAGCTGTATAGGAGGCATAGGAAACCAGCATGAACATCAGCGCGGCAACGGCCAAAGTAAGGCCCAAAATGCCGCTCACCGACACCCCATACGCACTTTTACGCCGAGGACGGGGACTTTCAGCCCGTCGGGGCTGTTCAGGAGAATCAACTTCCTCCTGCCACTGTACCTCATAGGCCGCATTACCGTTATATATTTGAGTGTACTTGCGTTCTTCCTTTGCCACAATAAAAACCTTCTTTAGCTTGTATGTCCGTCAAACCCGTTCCGCTACACGCAGCTTGGCACTGCGAGCCCGGGGGTTTGTATTTAATTCCTCTTGAGAGGGAAGAATCGGCTTCCGGCTTACTGAACGGAGAGTCTGGTGAAATCCGCAGACACAGACCGGAAAGCTGGGTGGGCAGGTGCATCCCTTTTCGCAGGAAGCAACTGCGTTTTTTACGATTCGGTCTTCCAAAGAATGGAAGCTAATCACGCAAAGCCTTCCGCCCGGATTCAGCAGAGCCGGAGCTACATGCATCATTTTGGAAACCTCGTTCAGTTCATCATTCACCGCAATGCGGATAGCTTGAAAGCTCCGTTTAGCCGGATGCTGCTTTTCCCTCAAAGCAGACGCAGGCATGGCCCCTCGAATGGTGTCCACAAGCTCTCCTGTGGTTTGAATGGGTTTAAGCTCCCGCCGCCGGCAAATAGCA
This sequence comes from Oscillospiraceae bacterium, assembly GCA_024404215.1. Lineage (GTDB taxonomy): Bacteria > Bacillota > Clostridia > Oscillospirales > Oscillospiraceae > Alloscillospira. The sequence goes on along the minus strand of JAKSQI010000005.1, from coordinate 18,921 downwards.
TTGGCGATAGCAGGGGCAAACTTTTCTTCCCCGTATTCATATAAGATTCGTTTCAATTCTCCGCTTGTCCAGCCATTGACTACATCATAGGCAGTCAAGCCGGCGTCCCGGTCCATGCGCATGTCCAGCGGTGCATCCTGCATGTAGGAGAAGCCTCGTTCCCCGTCATCCAGCTGCGGAGAGGATACTCCCAAGTCAAAGAGCATGCCATCTGCGCCGGAAATATTCAGGTCTTTCAAAATAGCTTCTATATCGGAAAAGGTACCTTTCACGATAGTCACCGTGTCTCCAAATGGAGCCAGGCGTTGACCCGCCTCCCGGATAGCTGTGGCATCGCGGTCAATACAGATCAGTCGTCCACCCTTCAGGCGCTTGGCTATGGCTTCCGAATGACCGCCCCTACCCAAGGTTCCGTCAACATAAATGCCATCCGGTTGAATGTTCAAACCATCTATGCACTCCTGCAGCATTACCGGTACGTGTTTCATTAGAAATCCAGTGCCTCCAGTGCGGCAGCTACTGCCTCGGGAGAAGACTCCAGCTCGTCAACTGCAGCCCACAGCTCAGCATCCCAAATTTCCATGTTGCGTCCGCTTCCGACTACTGTAGCATTCTTGCCTAAGCCTGCATACTCCCGCAGGTGCTGGGGAAGCAAAATACGGCCTTGAGCATCCAACTCACACTTGGCAGCATGTGCAAACAGGGGGCGCAGAACACGGCGGCTGCTCCTGGGCATTTCCTCTACCTTGCGGGTAAAGTCTTCCCACTTTTCCAGGGAATAGGCAACCAAATACTTGGGGGTAACCATGGAGCCGTTGATTTCCATATCAGGCTCACTGGAAATGGTGACATAGAAAGCTTCACCAATTTCATCCTTCAGGCGTGCAGGAATAAACAGACGTCCCTTGGCATCAATGGAATGCTGGTATATGCCTGTCATTTCCTCACCCCTTTCTGAAATCGCTCCACTTTCATGGCTTTTTGCTCCACTTTTCACCACTTTTGCTATATTATAAACAAAGAATGCTCAAAATACAAGAGGCATTCTTCAAAAAAGCAAAGAAAAAAGCAGTACAATCTTAACGATTGCACTGCTTTACAAGTGACGATTATCAAGCGTATTTTACTCGTTCCAAACATCAGCAATGGCTTCCGCCTCTTCCTGAGTTTCAGGGGCCGGAGCGCCGGTAACTGCCTGGCGAATACCATTGCGAACCTCCCTGGTTTCATCCAGGGCACGGGCAATGGTTTCCTCCGTCTGGCCCAGCATTTTGTCTATATAGCTGTTGGTCATCTTCATGATTTCTGCAGATTTGCGCTGAGCCTTATCCATCATGTCGCGGCTCTTGGCCTGAGCAATGCGGCAAATTTCCTGCTCATTCACCAGCTGCTTGGCTCTTTCCTCTGCGGCATGCTTAACTGCCTCGGCATCCCGCTTGGCATTGGCAATGAACTCTGCTCTGGCATCCACCAAACGCTTAGCCTCAGCCAGTTCAGAGGGAAGCTGAGCCTTAATGCTGTCCAGAACATCCAGCACCCGTTCTCTTTCCAGCATGCACTTGTCACCGCTGAGAGGCACACTGCGTGCTTCACGAATCATGCCATCCAGCATTTCCAACAGTTCCTGTACATTATTAGCCATTTCGTTCTCCTATCCGCCCTTAGGGCCCGGGTGTGTTATTATTTCTTCTGCTTGTTCAGTACATCGGGAATGATTTCATTGGGCAGGAAATCACTCAGGTCAGCTCCGTATTTGGCCATTTCCTTGGCCACTGTGGAGCTGAGATAGGTGTACTTTTCGCTGGAAGCTAAAAACATGGTCTCAATTGCCGGGTTCAGCTTTTTATTCGCCAGAGCCATCTGGAATTCCCAGTCAAAATCCGAAACAGCGCGCAACCCCTTCACGATAGCAACCGCCCCTCGGGATGCAGCATAATCCACCAACAGTCCACCGGAGGTTTCTACCACAACATTAGGCAGGCCAGCGCAGCAGCGCTGAATCATTTCTACCCGTTCCTGACGGGAAAACATGGGGTTTTTTTCTGAATTCACCATGACGCAGACATAGACCTTGTCAAAGATCGACGCCGCCCGCTCGATGATGTTCATATGCCCCAGGGTTACAGGATCAAAGCTGCCCGGATAAACCGCTGCTTTCATGTTTTTTCCTCCCTGATATAAACAACCAGTTTAATTTTGCCGTAACGGTATTCCCTGTGGATGCTGTAAGGCGCCTGTACCTCAGGCGAAGCAGCTTCCGCAGGCAGTTCACAAAGCATTATACCATTATCCTGCAGGATGTCAAATTCTATTATGCGCGCAACCGCTTTTTCCAGCAATCCGGTAGCATAAGGCGGGTCCAGAAGGATAATGTCAAAGCGCCCCAAACGGGGTACATTCACCAGGCAATCCCCCCGGACAATCTTAGCCCGGTCTTCCACCCCAGCCGCTCTAACATTGTTTTCAATAATACGTACAGCCTCTCCGGCCGCCTCAGTAAACACAGCCTCCGCAGCCCCGCGGCTTAAAGCCTCTATGCCCAGCTGGCCGGTTCCTCCGAACATGTCCAATACACGGCTGCCTTCCAGTTCAAACTGAATTATATTGAACATGGATTCCTTTACTTTATCGGTCGTTGGCCGGATTTTTCGATTCGAGGGCTCCTGCAAACGGCAGCCCCTTGCACTGCCACTTATGACTCGCACCTGTTCTCTTCCCCCACTTTATCCTTATTTTTCTCTTTAAAATAGCAAAAAACGGCATTTGCAGTTCTACTATCCACCACTTTTCCCAACTCCGCTTCGCTGGCCCCTGCTATGGCCCGAAGGCTTCCAAAGGCTTTAAGCAGGGCTGCTTTCCGCTTGGCGCCAACACCGGGAACAGCATCCAAAGCGGAGCGTGAGGTTCCTGCATTCTGCAGGCTGCGTTGATACTCGATGGCAAAGCGATGGGTTTCCTCCTGAATGGAGCCAATAAAGGCGAATACCGTTGGATTGGCCTGAATGCCGATTTCATGGCCATCCGGAGTAATCAGAGCTCGGGTTCTGTGTCTGTCGTCCTTAACCATGCCAAAAACCGGAAGAGCCAGCCCCAGCTTCTGCAGCACTCCCAAAGCTATGGAAGCATGGACATCACCACCATCAATCAGCAGGAGATCCGGCAGAGGGCTGAATTTTTCATCGCCGTCCAGGTATCGCTGAAAACGGCGCGCAATGACCTCTTCCATGCTGTGGAAATCATCCTGACCGTCCAGGGTTTTGATTTTAAACCTGCGGTAATCTCGTTTCAAGGGCTTGCCATGGCGAAAGACCGTCATGCCTGCCACGATATTATCATTGCCGGTATTGGAGATATCAAAAGACTCAATGCGTTCCGGCGGTTTAGGCAGGCAGAGTTCCCTCTCCAGCCATTCCAGCACCTTCAGCTGTTTTTCTTCCCGGCTGGTTACCCGTTCTGCTTCTTCCCTTGCATTCATTTCAGCAGTTGCCACCAGCTTTGCCAGTTCCCCTCTCTGCGGAACAAAAAGCCGTGTCTTCCCGATATCGCCCAAAAGCTGCTCCACCGTAGCTCCGTTGCTTGGCTCGCAGGGTAGCAAAATCACTCTCGGAACCAAGCCCCGTCGGCGGTAATAGCCCACAAGCAAAGCCTCCAAAGCCTCCGGCTTCTCTTCCAGGGGTGTAGGCAGAATCTCATATTCCTTATCCAACAAATCGCCGTGGATATAATGCATCACTACCAAACAGCTTTTGGCCGCACCCAAATACAAGCCAACGGCATCCGTATCAGCTGCACTGCCGGCTACCACCCGCTGCATGCTCTTTAAAGCCGTGACGGCCCGAATTCGGTCTCGTTTATCAGCCGCCAGCTCAAAGCGCAGGTTTTCTGCATCCTCCTCCATGGCAGCTGTCAGTTCTTTAATCAGCTCATCGGTTTTCCCGCACAGAAGGCGGACCGCCGTCTGCATGCTTTGGCGATATTCCTCACCGCTTGCATCCTTCATGCAGTAGCCCCGGCACGCTCCCATGTGATAATTCAGGCAGGGCCGTTCCTTGCCAATGTCTCTGGGAAATTTCTTCCCACAGGTGGGCAGCTTAAGGGCCTTGGATACGGCATCAATAGCTTTAAAGGTGGTTCCGCGGGAACCATAGGGTCCATAATAGCCGGCTCCATCCTTGCCAACCCGGTTGACAACGCTGAAGCCAGGGTAATCCTGCCGCATGTCCACACGGATGAAGGGATAGCCCTTGTCATCCTTCAAAAGAATGTTATAGTGGGGCATATAGTGCTTTATAAGGGAGTTTTCCAACACCAAAGCCTCAAATTCCGAGTTCGCCACAATGACATCAAAATCGTGAATTTTCGCAATCATTGCCTCGGTTTTTGCATTGTGTTCCCCATGGAAGTAACTGTTAACCCGGTTTTTCAGCTTAACAGCCTTGCCGACATAAATCACCGCTCCACTGCTATCCTTCATTAGATATACGCCGGGCTTCAGGGGAAGACTAAGGGCCTTTTCCCGCAGTCTTTCCAAAATCTCCCCGGGACTTTCCTTTTCCACGTCATCACCTCCCCCGGTAACAAAAATGCCGCTGCGGAGGGTGCCGGAAAGCACCCGCCGCCGCGGCAGCTGTATCTATGTGAGCTTATTCCTCAAAATCGGACTCAATCAGCTTGCAGAGCGTATCAACTGCTGCAACCTCATCGCTGCCATCACCAATGATGCTGATGGTAGCACCCTGGACAATACCCATGGACAGAACACCCAGCAGACTCTTGGCATTGATACGGCGGCTGCCCTCTTCAACCCAAAGGCCGCACTTAAACTCATTGGCCTTTTGAATCAGGAAGGTTGCCGGGCGGGCATGCAGACCTACTTCGTTTTTAACAGTAACCTCTTTAATATACATACTATGACCTCCTCAATTGTCCTAGCTTGTCGTCTAATCTTTATACGTAATTAATAGAAGTTTAACAAGTATTTGCGATTCCGTCAAGATAAACTTTTACCAAAATCCAAAGAAGGGGGCAAACACCCTTAGAGGATTCTGCTCACTTCAGTTCCACAACAGTAACGCCCGCTTCTCCTTCTCCAAAAACGCCAAGGCGAAAACCCTTAATTCCCTTTTCTCGACGCAGGCATTCGTGAACAGCCTTTCGCAAAGCCCCGGTCCCCTTACCATGAATAATGGTTACCGTTGTTAGCTTGCTCATGCGGGCATTATCCAAAAAGCGCTGTACAATGGGAATGGCCTCATCCGTCATCAGGCCCCGGATATCAAGCTCAGGCCGAACCGCTTCGGTTCTCAAGCTGCCCGTACCCTTGCGGCTTCCGCTGCTTTTGGCCGCAGCTGCCTTAGGCTTGTCACAGCGACGGACCTCCTCCCTTTTGGCCGTAATCTTCATAATACCGGCCTGAAGGTTCAAGGTTCCGTCTGCATTAACAGAGATGACATCCGCCTCTGTCCCCAAAGCCAGCAGCCTGACTCGTTCTCCGGCCTCGACAGGTCTGGTGTCCGGTGGCGGCACAGCCTCCTCTTTCCGGGTGTTCAGCTTCTTCTCCGTGTCGTTGAGCACCTTATAAACTCCGGTTTTATTCTCATTGAGCTTTTGCCATTCTGCCCGATCTGCCTTCTTTTTCATTTCCGACAACTCGTCAAAAACCAACTCTGCTGAGTGCCTGGCCTCCCGAAGAATGCGGTCCGCTTCCCGTCGGGCCAACTGAGCCGCACGCTCCTTTTCCTCCTCCGTAAGCTTTCGGAAGGCTTCTGCCTGTTCCTTTTCCTCCTGAGCTGCTTTCAGCAGCCGCTGAGTTTCCGTCTCACGCTGCTCCAGCTCCTGCCGGGTCTGCTCCAAGCTCTGCAAAACCTCTTCAAAGCTGCGGCTTTCGCTGTCAATGCGGCGCTCGGCATCCTCAATGACAGCTTTTGGCAGGCCCAGCCTTGCCGAAATAGCAAAGGCGTTGCTCTTACCGGGCACACCAATCAGCAGACGATAGGTAGGCCTCAGGGTTTCCACGTCAAATTCACAGGAGGCATTCTGCACCCCGGGCGTAGTCAGTGCATAAACCTTCAGCTCCGCATAGTGGGTGGTAGCCGCAATAACAGCGCCCTTGCTTCTGGCATTTTCAATAACCGCAATAGCCAAAGCCGCCCCTTCGGTAGGGTCCGTTCCGGCTCCCAGCTCATCAAAAAGCAGCAGGGTATGGTCATCGCATTCCTCCAGCACCTTTACAATGGTGGTCATGTGAGAGGAGAAGGTAGACAAGGATTGCTCAATGGATTGCTCATCCCCGATATCCGCCAGAATTTTTCCAAAGAAAGGCAGAGTACTGCCATCCTTCACCGGAATATGCAACCCGCAAAGGGTCATGGCACTGAGCAGACCAATGGTCTTCAAAGTAACGGTTTTACCGCCGGTATTGGGTCCGGTTACCACAAGAGTGTCAAAATCCCCGCCCAGGCGAACATCGATTGGAACCGCTTTCTTTGGATCCAGCAAAGGATGTCGGGCCGAGCGCAGCTCCATCTGCCCTTCGGCATTCAGCTCCGGCTCACAGCCATTCAACCGATAAGACAGCTTTGCTTTGGCAAAAATGAAGTCCAGCTGAACCAACAGGCCGACGTCCCGGATGATATCCTCTCCATGCTGGGCAGCTTCTGTACTCAGCTCCGCCAGGATTCGGTCAATTTCATTTTTCTCCTTGGCCAGCAGCTCCCGGATTTCATTATTGGCCTCAACAGCGCTCATGGGTTCCACAAACAGTGTGGCACCGGAGGCAGAAATATCATGAACAAGTCCGGGCACGGAACCACGGAATTCCGCCTTGACAGGAACCACAAACCGATCGTTTCTCATGGTTATAATCGGTTCCTGAAGGTATTTGGCCATAACGGATGAAGATATGATTTTATTAAGCGACTGCCGCGCCCGATCTCCGGCCAGCCGCATGTGGCGGCGGATATCAGCCAGTTCCTTGCTGGCAGCATCGGCAATTTCATCCGGTCCAATAATAGAGGAGGATATTTTGTTCTCCAAATAGTGATTGGCCCTCAAGCTGTAGAAGAGGTAGTCCACCGCCGTCTCACTGCTGTCACCGCTGCGATAGGAAAGGGCCCGTTCTGCTGCCCGCAGAACCCCTGCCACCTGCAAAAGCTCAATGGTATTCAGAACACCGCCCCGGTCAGCCCGGTTAATGGTGGCAACAATATCCTTAACCCCGCCGAAGGAAGGACTGCCGTTTAGCTCCATCAGTTTCTTGGCAGCACCGGTTTCCTCCAGCTTCTGCCGAACCTCATAAGGATCCTTCAAGGGCTGCAGCTGCAGGCACATGGCCTTTCCCTCTTCGCTGACTGCCTCATTAGCCAGCAGCTGTAATACCGCCGGCAATTCTATCGTTTTCAAAGATTTTTCATATAATGACATGTCTACACCTCAGGCTGTTCTTACAGTCTGCATTGTTTATAATAATCCAGGGTAGAGAAGCCCCGATCCAGTTGAGCCAGAGTATAGCGTTCGGCCGCCCGTTCCAGACGGCCGGCTGCTTCTTGCCCCAGGGTAAAGGAGAAGACTCGCTTATCATCCCCGGACAGAATATGACGCATGGCCGCCAAAGCCCCTTCACACAAAGCCATGGTTTCCGTATACGCTGTATCCTCCCGGCAATCTCGGCAGCGAAGTGTTCCGGCTTGAACCTCCAATCTAGGATTCAAGGGCTCTTCCCTTCCGCAGACACAGCAGCCTTCAAGAGCCGGCATGTAGCCTGACAAAGCCATCAAGCGCAGTTCAAAGGCCGCCTTGGTGAGTCCGGGTTCCCCCTTCCCTTCCGACAGGCGATACAAGGCCTTCAGGCCAAGAGATAACACCGCAGGATTGGGCATATCCTCATCCGAAACCGCTTCCAGCAGCTGAGCAAAATAGGAACCAAGAGCCAGCAGCTCCAAATCCGTTCGAAGCCCTTCAAACATTTCCACTGGGACAGCCTCCGTCAGAGTCCAGCGCTCATGATTTCCTGACAGAGTCATGTCCGAGAAGGTCAGCAGCTGGGTTGCAGGCGCCAGCTTGCTGCCCCGACGTCGCACCCCTTTGGCTGACACGGTCAGCTTTCCCTCATCTGCCGTTAGAACTGTCAGTATCTTGCTGGTTTCTTTATACGGCACTTCCCGCAGTATCAGGCCACGGGTATTGACATACATGGGAAGCCCCCCTTTGGCTCACTCTTCGCTAAAACCGAAATTTCGGATCAGGCTATCGCTGTCCCGCCAGTTTTCCTTTACCTTGACCCAGGTTTGGAGATAAACCTTGGTACCCATGAACTTCTCAATATCGGTACGGGCCAGTTGGCCGATTTTCTTCAGCATGGCTCCCTGCTTTCCAATAATCATGCCCTTATGGCTGGCCTTCTCGCAAAAGATGGTGGCCTCCAGGTCAATGATTTCGTCCTCCCGCTCGGTAAAACGGTCAATGACAACGGCTGTCCCGTGGGGTATTTCTCTTTGCAGACAAAGCAGCAGCTTTTCACGGATGATTTCTGCGCAGATTTGCTTTTCCGGTTGATCGGTGACCATGTCCTCCGGAAAGAGCTGGGGTCCTTCCTGAGCATAGCCAGCCAGCACCTCCAGCATGTTCTCTATATTTTCACCGGTTCTGGCTGATATGGGCAGGATGGCTGCAAACTCATATGCCTGACGATAAGCATCCATAACTGCCAAAAGCTCAGCCTTGTTAACAGAGTCAATTTTATTAATCAGCAGTACAACAGGGATACCGGTGTTCTTCATACGCTCCAGCAGCAGGCTTTCCTGGGTACCAACCGACGCCACAGGCTCAATAACCAGGCAAACCACATCCACATCGGTAACGCTTTCGTTCACAACCTTTACCATGTAGTCACCCAGCTTATTTCGCGCCTTATGGAAACCCGGCGTATCAATAAAGACCATCTGAGTATCTTCCCTGTTAACCACAGCAAAAATGCGGTTGCGGGTTGTCTGGGGCTTGTTGGTGACAATGGCAATTTTCTCGCCTGCCAGGGTATTGGCCAACGTAGACTTGCCCACATTGGGCCGACCGGCAATGGTAATCATCACATTTTTGGAAGTCATAGTACTCTCCTTTTCATATTCCCAGCAGCTGCATGATTTCTTTTTCTCTGCCACGCATCTGAGCCTTTTGAATGCCTTCGTCCAGATGGTCATAGCCCAGCAAATGCAGGCAGGAATGAACCGTAAGATAGGCCAGCTCATGCTCCACGCTGTGGCCATATTCCGCCGCCTGTTCCCGTATTTTATCTACAGAAACCGCCATGGAGCCCAGCATGAGCCTGCCGGTATCCGGATCTATTTCACAGGCATCGGGATTAAAAGCCTCCGGCTCCAGCTGCTGCATGGGGAAGGACAGAACATCCGTAGGGCGATCCACTCCACGCTGCTCACGGTTAATGGCATGAATGCCGGCATTATTGGTAATCAAAACATCAATTTCACAGGGCAAGGTAACTCCCTCCGCTTTCAAAGCACAGCGGAAAGCCCGCCGGATGGTACGGCGGAAGCCGGAGCAAAGCAGCTGAAGGGGTTCCTTGCGAATCGTAATGTCCAGAGTCACTTTTTCTTACTCCCCTTTCCGGCGGTTGTCGGCTTTTTCTCGGCATTGGTCTTATTGTAGCTTTCATAGGCAGCAATAATTCGCTGAACCAAAACATGGCGGACAACATCCTCCGCCCCAAGACGGCAGATAGCAACATCCTCTACCCCATCCAGCACCCGCATGGCCTCCCGGAGGCCGCTGGTCTTGTCTGCAGGCAAGTCTATCTGGGTAATGTCGCCGGTAATTACAATTTTTGAGCCAAAGCCCAAGCGCGTCAGGAACATTTTCATTTGTTCCCGAGAGGTATTCTGAGCTTCATCCAGTATAATGAAGGAATCATCCAGCGTGCGGCCGCGCATGTAGGCCAGCGGAGCAACCTCAATGTTCCCCCGTTCCAGGTAGGAAGCATAGGTTTCAGCTCCAAGCATGTCAAAGAGGGCATCATAAAGAGGCCGCAGATAGGGGTCAACCTTACTTTGAAGGTCACCGGGCAAAAAGCCAAGACGCTCTCCGGCTTCTACTGCCGGACGAGTCAGAATGATACGGTTCACCTGCTTGGCCCGAAAAGCAGAAACGGCTGCAGCCACTGCCAGATAGGTCTTGCCGGTACCGGCAGGGCCAATGCCCAAAGTCACAGTATTCTTGCGGATGGCATCCATGTAACGCTTTTGGCCCAAGGTCTTGGCCTTAACCGGCTTACCCTTGGCAGTGATGCAGACAACATCCCCGGCAAACTCCTGAATCTTATCCTCCTGACCACTTTTAACCAGCTGGAGGATATAGCGAACATTGGAGGAGGTAATGGTTTCCCCCTTAGAAGCCAGAGTAATCAGCCCGTTCAGGGTTTTCTCTGCCCAAAGCACATTCTCACCATCACCGCTGATTTTGATTTCAGACTCCCGGTCTGTAATGTGCACATCCAATTCTGCTTCAATCAGCTTTAGATTCTCATCAAAGGAACCGAAAACATTAATGATATTCTCAATTCGGTCTACGCTTACCGATACTTCAGTCATGTGTGAACCCCCATTGGGTAAGGATTTGCGGGCATACCGCTTCATTTCATATAATATCACAAGCCAACCGCAATTGCCATAGCTCGCGACGAAAAAGAAGCCCCGGAAGCAAAGGCTTCCGAGGCTTTAGGGCAGACAGGTGATGCTTACATGATGGGCTCCATGTTGAGAACAGGATGTCCCTTGGAGGTGAGATAAGCCATAACCTCTTCGGCATCGGTTGCGATGGTTTCGTCCGCAATCATGTCGGTGAAGTTATCAATGCCCAGCACTTCCTTGGCAGTCTTGTTCAGGCGGCTTGCCACATCGTCCTTCAGTTCCTTGGGCATCCAGACAATGCGGGAAATGCCGCCCTCAGCACTGACAAACTTCTTGCTGGCGATAAAGTTACGGCCGTGACCCATGAAACCGGGGGTCTGAACACCGCCGCCGGTCGTGGAGGCCAGTTTACCGAAGGTCATGCCGACAGGAGTCATGCCGGTGTACTCACGGTTTACAATGACCAGACCATTGGACAAAGGCTCAATGCCGCAGATACACTCAAAGCAACCGCAGGAGGTCATGGGATCCTCCAGGATGGAGTAGAGGGTTACCGTTTCAACGGCACCATGGGTAGCAGAAGCAATGGCAGCATTGACAGCTTCATAGGCGCCCAGGCGCTCATCAATAACGCCTTCCTTGGGAATCGGCTGGCTGGGGCCGGTGGGGGCCAGTTCAAAGGTAGCCTTGGCATCCAGCCAGGATACAGCACCGCAGAGGCCCAAACGCTCAGGCGTTACTACGCAGCAGTGGGCAGGAGCGAAGCTCTGGCAGAGAATACAGGTATAGAAGGTGTCTACACTCTCATCGGTGAGGCTGGCCAGACGGTCGTCACGCATGCGATATCTGGGCATGGCAACGTTTTCCAGCTGGTCCTTTACCTTTTCCAGATCCGTAACAAAGGTGACCTGGCACTTGTCAACAACGGAACCGAATTCATCCATGATCATGCTGTAGAGGACCTCACCGAAGTCCTTCAGGCGCAGGCCGCTCTCAAAGCTGGACTTGCTGATACGGATACGGAACAGGTTACGCTGGCCGGTGTGCATAACGCCCTCAATATAGTTAAACCAGGCATGAATCTTTCTTTCAATAACCGATTCAAAGTCAGGCTGCATCTTGGCGCCGTAAACCTGAATGGTGGTAGCCAGAGGCATGCGAATCAGTTCTTCCGCATTTTCAGGAATATCAGGGCCATCAATAACAATCTTGTGGTCCTCAACCTCATCGGCAGTCATGGTGCTGACCAGCTCAAAGGTAGGATTGTGGTCAGAGTCAAACTCTACATAGGTATCCTTCTTGCGGATGATTTCACCCTCAAAGGCAGCAGCATAGCTGACAGGCAGAGAAACAGCCTTGGCCTTAACCTTAATGTTGCGAAGCTCCAGAGAGGTCTTTACGGTCTGGTCATGGTCGGTAACGGATACCAAAGCACCGGGAACCTGATTTTCGCCCAAATCAATATCCACAACAACAGGGAAACCCAGAGCGATAGCACCGGCACCGGCGGATACCACAACACTGTCAATAGCGCCAAAGGTGTTAACAAAAGCAGGAACACGGTCCTTGGTATAAGCCAGCAGAGCAGCCAGATTGCCGGGCTCAACAGCACCGAAAATCAAAGCGGCACGAATGGCAACGGTAACAACATGAATAACAGAGGTCACATCATGGCCCAAAGGAATAACACGGAATTCCAGGCCGGCGCGAACGCCGCCTTCAATGGCCTGTTCAATGCAGTCACCCACCATGAAGGTCATGATACCCTTATCCTGATAGTCCTTTACAACCTTCACAACATCAGCAGCATTATCGGCTTTACCCAGTACAACAGCAACACCGGGGATGTCGCCGGTTACCAGGGGAACGCCCAGGCTGCGGATAATGGGGTCAGGAACAAAACCAATGCCGCTCTCATTTTCATAAGGATTGGCATTGTCTACATACTTCAAGGCTTCCAGAATTTCGGCACCTACAGCAGTAGCCAGACCGGCGTTCAGTGCTTCACCCAAATCCTCCTTGTTGGAGATCAGGCTCTTAAGTACACCAACACAGGCAGGCAGATCGCCCAAGGTCTTGACCTTGACTCCGGTAGCCGCATAAATAGTGGGAAGAAAGTATGCGGTGTCGGGCATGGCGATAGACTTGTCAGCTCCGAACTTTGCGATAGCATCGTTGACAGCCCCTTCCGTGAGACCGGCAACGGCATTGCTGCCGCCATAAATAAGATCAGTTAATACACTCATTTGTTTCCCGTCCTTTGCTATAAGAAATGGATTATATAGAAAAAACGCCGAAATAATCTATTCCGGCGTTTTGTTCTAGCAAATATTACTTGTATTCCTTCATGAAGGGAACCAGACCGGTAGCCTCGTTAGGAGCAACTACGATGGTCCAGCCGGGCAGCTTGTCTTCCAGCTCGCCCTTCAGAACGGCAACCTTACCGGGGATAATCAGGGTGCGGTTCTTAATCTTGCTCTCGATTTCAAACTCAGCCATGAACTTGGCGATGGAACCGGCGGAGAACTTACCGGCTGCCCAGGAGGTCAGAACGGACAGACCACCGGCATCGGAAATCAGCAGGTTCATGGGAACACCGGAGCGCTCCAGTTCACCGTTAACGGTGAAGTAGGTCAGAGCGAAGTCAACGGTGGTAACGCAAACGCTGTTCTCATCGGCGCCATTCAGAGGATAGATGCCGGGCTCAACCTTCATGGGCTTCTGAGGATCGGTGAATACGTTCTGACGCAGACCGTACATGGGCAGAGCCTGAGCATAGCTCATGCCGTCCATAACGATAACGGAACCGTACTTCATGGTGAATACGGAAGCCAGAGCGGTCTGCAGGGTGGCATCGCCCTCAGCAATCTTGTGCAGATTTACAATGGAGGGATAGCCGAAGGTACGGTCCTGATTCTTCAGGGCAGCACGGCGAACCTGTACAGCATTAGCAAAGGTTTCCTTAACATCAGCACCGGTAACATCCAGAATCAGGTTCTTGTTGCCGGCAGCTTCCAGAGCAGCAACGGTATCATACAGCTCATCCAGGTTAGCAGCGGATACGCCCAGAACAACGCCATACTTAGCAGCAACAGCGTTCATGTCAGCGTAGTTAGCAGCATTAGCACCATTCAGGATGGGCTTGGAAGCAGCGATAGCTTCCAGAGCAGCCTCGGCGGCAGCAACATCATCGCAATCCAGGATTACGGTGCGGGCAGCAGCATCAGCCTTCTTAACCAGTTCAACATACTTGGCAACATCGCCGGTGAACTTGCAGTTGAGCATTTCAACATACATACGCTCGCCGATACGATCGTAATCAACAGCCTTGATGCCATCAATCTTGCCATCAAAGCAGCCTTCGCACACCCATACACCATACATGGTCTTGGATACGTAGGTCTTCTCATGACGATAGAGAACAGTCTCGCCGCCCAGCTTGTGCTCAGTTTCACCAACACCAACGGTGATGGTCTTCATCGGGGGTGCAGTGGCCTCGCTCAGCTTGGCCAGAGCTTCCTCAGACATGTGGGGGCACTGCTCAATCGCAGCTGCACCCTGAGCAACCTTCATGGAGAAAGCCATGCAGGTGGGGCTGCCGCATTCCTTGCAGTTCTTTTTGGGAGTGAGCTTGAAAATATCTAAACCTTTAAGTGCCATTGTAGTAAACCTCCTTACATCAGGGCTGCGATCATCTTGGAAATGGTGGCAACGGACTCAGGATGACGCAGAATAACAGCGTTAGAGCCGGAAACCAGGCAAGCAGCGGCCGTGCAGACTTCCATCTGTACAGCGCGGTCGTCTCTGGAGCCCCATTCAGGATAATCTTCCTCAGTAACGATGGTTTCCTTAACGCCCCAGGTCTCGGAAGAAACGGGGGTTACGATGGGCATCTGCAGCTGAGCATCGTTCTGACCCAGGGCAGCATCCTTGATACGGTCCATGGTGGAAACAACGTACTCAAAGCCGTAACCGGCAGCAGCAGAACCAACGTTCATAACATAAGTATCAGCCTTCAGACCCATCTGGGAAATCAGAACGTTCATCTGCTTGGCCAGGTTGATATCAACAGCGGACTCAGCGCAGATCTTCTGATTGTAAGCCAGACCGGCAGAAGCGGCAACATTCTTGTAGTTCTCTTCCTTGCAGGAGATGAACAGCACATTCTTGCCCTGCAGAATATCAGCAATCTTGTTGAAGAGCTCAGAGTTCTTCTCAGCACTCTTGCAGCCAACAATAGCCAGAGGCAGATCTACAACAGCAGCTACTTCAGAAACGATAGCAGCGCACTCATCAACGGACTTGTTAGCGCCGTTGGGGTCTGCACCATCCAGGTTGATAGCCAGGAAGTCAGCGCCGGGCATGGCAGCAGCCTTCTTAGCGATGTCAGCCATGGTCTCGCAGCCGGCATAGTAGGCAGCCAGAGAGGCTACAGTCTTGTCATAGCCCTCGTCGGTGATTTCCACACCAACCTTGGGAGCATTTACGATTTCGGCATCAAAGCTGTACAGGGGCTTAACATTTTCGCCGCCGAGCTTAATGGCCTTGTCTCCGGTACCGATTACAACTTCGTTAATCGATGCGGAGTACTTCTGGGGTGAGCTTTTAAATCCCATTTTAGTGTTCCTCCTTGCGTGTGTTTGAGATTATTCTGATATAGTAAAGTTATAAAACTTACTTACAAAGCATGTGCTTACACAATGGTAAACAGCTGTTCGGCAATGGCATTAAGTGCCAGCCGGACCTTGGAGTCAGCAGGAAGGGTAACCGTAGGCTTTCCTTCGCTGTCATATTCGTACACCGCCTCATCCTGGGGAACCACACCGATAAGGTCAAGGTTCTGGAGGCGGATTTCTTCTTTGATTCCCTCTGCCAGTTCTGCAGCAGGAGCACGGTTAACAATCAGCTTTACGGCCTTCGGCTTCATTTCCATTTCGCCGATAAGCTGAGCAATACGGCCTACCGCCTGAATGCCTCGGCGGGAGCAGTCAGAAACCAGGACGATGACATCCACCTCAGGCAGAATGCCGCGGCTGATATGCTCCATTCCGGCTTCGTTATCCACCAGAATATATTTGTATCCGCCGGACAGGCGGCGGAGCTCAGTAGTCAGCAGACCATTGACAAAGCAATAGCAGCCCTTGCCCTGAGTGCGGCCCATAACCAGCATGTCATAGTCATCTTCCTCAATGATGGCGCGGTTAAACTTAATGTCCATGAAATCCTGCTTGCTCATGCCGGCAGGAATGGGGCTTTCATCAACGATATCTGCAGAAGCAACCAACTCGCGAATGTCACCCAGGGTAGTTTCAACCTCTACACCCAGAACTTCATTTAAATTGGAATTTGCATCGGCATCCACAGCCAAAATCGGTGTCTTGCCGTTCTTGCACATCCAGTCAATCAGCAGGCCGCAAAGAGTGGTCTTTCCAACACCGCCTTTTCCGGCAACAGCAATGGTACAAGCCATATCGTTTAATCCTTCCTCTATGCCGCAGTAATCCCGCAGCAATTTCCGCAATATATTATCATTATTCGGGTAATAATTCTATAAAAAAACAGGGATTGAAAGAAATTTCCAAAATATTCTCAAAATTTTACAAAAAGCTTTCTTTTAGCTTAAAGTAATACGCTGGCGAATACCGTCTGTTATGAAATCAAACACCATTCCGCCGTCCGGGCGGTCCGTTCTGGTAAACTCTACATCCTTCCCAACAGCATAGGAGCGGGCCAGGGCCTCCGGGTCATCGGTTTCCACCTCAGAGAAGAAAACATCCCTCATTTGATTGCCCGAGCAGCTGTTGAAAATTTCACGAATCATTTCGTAGCTTCGCATCAGTCACCTGCGATGATAATTTCGTTCTTAATCAAATCCATGCTCTTTAGAGTTCCGCGGACGGAAATCTCACGGCCCATGATATCGGTCATGACAATGCTGCCCTCAGAGCTGGTAACATTGCTGACATATTCACAGAGCTTGCTGCGCTCCCCTTTCACTTCCTGGTATACAGTTGACAGACACATGTAATTATTCTCCCTTCAAGGTTTCCAAGGCGGATTCAAGCATGGCATTGCCGTCAAAAAAACGGTCTACACTGGCATCCAACAGATTAGCTGCGTCCCCCTTGCCCATGGCCTCCAGCTTATGGCAGAGCTCGTGAAGTTCCTCTGCGTGGTGGCGGTTATGCTCCAGCATGTAGCTCATCAGTGCAATAGCCTGCTCAATAGTTTCAAACCCGGCTTCCTCACCGTGGTGGGTGTGATAGTGACCTTCGTGCATGATAATACTCTCCCTTCGGTTTCGGGGCCGGAGCCGGAACCGATATTCCGACCGACGCCATAGGCTAAAATAGCCACATTTACTATTCCATTTTGTGTTAAATTATGCTATCATCTTTGCAAGAATTAATCAATAGTTCTGCCATCAAAATACAGCTTTCATTCCTAAGATTGGCGGAATTATTATGATTATTATAAAGGAGTCAGCCCCATGTCCGATATTACCACTTTTGAGAGTTCTGCTTCCCCCCAGCACCCTCACGAACATGCCCATGATCACAGTCACGGCCACCAGCATGAGCATAGCCACAGCCATGGTCATACCCATGGCCATGGCCCCCATTCCCACACCCATCCGGAGGAAGAGGTCAAGGCTATTACCAATCGTCTGGCCAGAGCCATCGGGCACCTGGAGCGTGTCAAGCAGATGGTAGCGGACGGCTATGACTGCAGTGATGTGCTGATTCAGCTTTCTGCTGTTCGCTCAGCCCTGAACAGCACCGGCCTTGCCATTCTGCAGAATCACATGAACACCTGCATCATAGACGCCGTTAAGAACGGTGACATGCAGGCTGTTGAGGACCTCAACAAAGCCGTTGAGCGTTATTTTAAATAAAGTATACTCGCCTGAATAACCAAACCGATGCCTCAGGTTGCTTCTACAAACCCCCATCCCCCCATGGGGGTTTTGGAATATGATAGGATAATTGTTCTTTTTTTCCGTATTCCATAAAAAAGCATTGCCAAAAGCATAGTTTCAATGGTATCTTTATGGTGTCTGCTTATAGGTGTATTCTAGTGCCGGGCAGATAGAAATGTATCCCAAGCGCACAAGCGCTAAGATAAAGTATTTACCGTCCTAAAGACGGCAAAACTCACGAAAGGGGAAATATCACTTTGAATTGGGAATCATTAACAACACTGGAAGAGATTGAAGCCGCAACTGCTGAATTGCTGGAAACCGGCAAGAAGGTAGGCGCCGATTCTTGGCAGCAGAGAGTCAAGAATCAGACTCCTCACTGTGGCTTCGGCGAAGCCGGCACCTGCTGCCGTATTTGCTCCATGGGCCCCTGCCGCATCAGCCCCAAGGCTCCTCGCGGTATCTGCGGCTGCGACGCACACGGTATTGTAGGTCGTAACTACCTGCGCTTCACCGCCGGCGGCGCTGCCACCCACTCCGACCACGGCCGCAGCATTGCTCATACCCTGTACCTGGCTGAGGAAGGCGGCAACTATCAGGTTAAGGACCCTGAGAAGCTGCTCCGCATCGCCAAGGAATGGGACGTTGAGACCGAAGGTCGTGACATCTACGATGTAGCTCACGAGGTTGCCTACATCGGCCTGCAGGAATATGGTAAGCCTTTTGGCACCCAGCGCTTCCTGAAGCGTGCTCCTGAGCACACCCAGAAGATTTGGGAAGAGCAGGGCATTGCTCCCCGCGCCATTGACCGCGAGGTTTCTCAGTCCATGCACATGACTCACATGGGTTGCTCCTCCGACCCCGAAGCACTGGTTCGTCAGTCTCTGCGTGCCGGTCTGTCCGATGGTTGGGGCGGTTCCATGATGGGTACCGAAATGTCCGACGTTCTGTTCGGCACTCCCCGCCCGGTTGACACCGAAGCCAACCTGGGTGTTCTGGAGAAGGACATGGTCAACATCATTGTTCACGGCCACGACCCCTCTCTGTCTGAAATGATCGTATTCTACGCCAATGACCCCGAGATGATTGCTTACGCCAAGGAGCAGGGTGCCAAGGGCATCAACATTGCCGGTGTATGCTGCACCTCCAACGAAGTAACCATGCGTCACGGTATTCCCATGGCCGGCAACTTCCTGGCTCAGGAAAATGTCGTTCTGACCGGTGTTGCTGACTCCGTTGTCGTTGACGTACAGTGCATCTTCCCCGCACTGGGCCCCCTGTCCAAGTGCTTCCACACCAAGTTCATCACCACCTCCCCCATCTGCCGTATGCCCGACTCCGAGTTCATCCAGTTCTCCCCCGAGA
>JAKSQI010000049.1 GCA_024404215.1 Oscillospiraceae bacterium | reverse complement strand
CAGACGGACCGCAATGCCGTTAAAAAGGATGGCCTTTCTTTGGCTTTGACCGATTTGGAATACGGCATTCTGGCCCTTCTGATGAAGCATCCTCTCCAGATTTTTTCCACCCAGGAAATCTATGAACAGGTTTGGAAAGAGGTTTATACCTTCAGTGCCAACAGTACCGTCATGGTTCATATCCGAAAGCTGAGGACCAAAATTGAGGATGACCCTCAGAACCCCGTCTTTATCAAAAATGTATGGGGCAAGGGCTACCGCTATGAAGCATAAACCCCTCAGGCGGTTTTACGGTATGACAGCCAGCTTCTATCATACCGCCATCATCGCAGCCTTGATTTGCCTTCTTCTCTACGGTGGGCTGAATCACCTGATAAACTATACGTCTCTGCTGGCCTTTGATAATCCCCGTTATGAACAGTCCCACGCCGCCAGCCAAAAAAGGCTGCTGCAGAACTATATCAAGCGGCAGCACATTTCGTCCTCGGAGCTTTCCAAGCTGGAGGCCTGGGAGCAGCGCCATCCGATTACTGTAATGAACATTTATTCCGAGGGCGAGCGAGTATACTGCTCACAGAAAACCATCTATCAAAGCTCCATGACTGCCGTATCGGACGCGCTGGTATCCAACCACACCTTCCCCCTGGAATTATCAGATAAAACCGTAACCCTGATTCTTTACACGGATTATTCCTATCAGTTTTATCTCTTCAGTTCCTTTTTTGCCATGATTTTGGCCTTTGTCCTCTACATCTTCATTTTCATGAAATCCTCACGGAAGCAAATCCGCTATATCCACCGTTTGAATGATGAGGTACAGATACTGGAAGGAGGCAACCTGGACTATACGGTTACCGTCCAGGGCAATGACGAAAT
Source organism: Oscillospiraceae bacterium (assembly GCA_024404215.1). Taxonomy (GTDB): domain Bacteria; phylum Bacillota; class Clostridia; order Oscillospirales; family Oscillospiraceae; genus Alloscillospira. The sequence goes on along the minus strand of JAKSQI010000049.1, from coordinate 8,600 downwards.
CACGGATTTGGCTAACAGCATGAACCGCATGCGGCTGTCCTTTCAGCAGCAGATGGAAACAGAGCAGCAGCTCCGGCAGGCCAATCAGCGTTTGATTACCGAAATGTCCCACGACCTGCGCACCCCCCTTACCGGCATTATGCTCTATCTGGAAATACTTCGCTCCCATCACTATGAGTCCGAAGAGGAATGGCAGACCTATCTGAACAAGATAGAAGAAAAAGCCCAACAGATGAAAGCCATTTCCGACCATCTGTTTGCCTACTCCCGGGATGTTCAGATTCGCAAGCTCAGCGCCCACCCCATGGAGGAAACCTTTGAGCCTTTGGTGCAAAGCTTCATCCATGAGCTGGAAGGCCACGGCTTTTCTGTCGTATCCGATCTTTTCTGGATTGAATGTCTGGTCGAAGTTAACCAGGAATATATCCAGCGCATTTTCAGCAACATCCAATCCAACATTCAAAAGTATGCGGATACTTCACAGGATATTTGGCTCTCTACCATTGATACCCCCACCCACTGTGGCTTCTCGGTCATGAACACCCGGGCCCAGGAAGCCCGCGATGTGGAAAGCAACAGCGTCGGCGTGGAAAGCATCAAAGAGCTGATGCAGCAAATGCAGGGCAGCTGCACGGTAGAAGAAACCGACTGCATGTATGAAATCACCCTGCTCTTCCCCAAACAGTAAATAACAGCCCTATCCTTTCATGCATAAGGATGGGGCTGTTTTGGTTTCATAGGGGCGGACTTCAGCGCTGTCGGCCCAATTCCCAGAAGGCCACAGCAGAGGCTGCTGCCACATTCAATGAATCTACTCCATGGGACATGGGGATTTTGACAGTATAGTCACAGGCTGCAATGGTTTCATTTGCCAGACCGTCCCCTTCGGTTCCCAGTACTATGGCCAGCTTAGGCTCCGCCGCCAGCTCCGGCGCTTCAATGCTGTAGGAATCGTCCCGCAGGGCCATGGCAGCTGTTTTAAAGCCCATGGCTTTCAAGCGTTCCATCCCCGCATCCGGCCAGTCCTCCCCCTTGTCAGACAGGTAGGTCCAGGGAATCTGGAAAACCGTTCCCATGCTGACACGGGCAGAACGGCGGTAAAGGGGATTGCTGCAGGCGGGGGTTAAGAGAACAGCATCCATGTTCAAGGCTGCAGCAGAACGGAAAATGGCCCCCACATTGGTAGGATTCATAATGTTTTCCAGCAAAACAACCCGACGGCTGCCCCGGCAGATTTCTTCCGGGGTGGGCAGAGGCTTGCGGCGCATGGCACAGAGAACCCCACGGGTCAAGGCAAAGCCGGTAAGCTGAGTCAGCAGCTCCATTTCTGCCGTATACACCGGCACATCCCCGCAGCGCTGAATGATTTCCTTAGCGGCCGTCTCAATATGCTTGCGCTCCATCAGCAGGGAAACCGGCTCATAGCCGGCATCCAGCGCCCGGCCAATGACCAGCGGACTTTCGGCAATAAACAGTCCTTCCCGCAGGTTCTGACGGTTAAGCAGCTGGGCTTCGGTCAGCCTGGCATATACATCCAGCTCCGGGTCAGAAAAATCGGTAATCTCACGAATATCGGCCATGAAAGGTCTCTCTCCTATCCATACGACAAGAAGTATTGACAATTCTCTATCTTCCTGCCTATAATGAATTGTTATACTGGTGTTATTATAACCTCATTTTGCAATATTGAAAAGAAAAAGGTGATAAATTCATGGACTCGGACCATTGGTTGTCCTTGATACTTGTATTTCTCTTGCTGCTGGTCAGCGGCTGGTTTGCCGCTTGTGAAACCGCCCTTAGCTCGGCCAGCCCTACCCGTATCCGTCTGCTGGCAGAAAAAGGCAAGACCGGTGCCCTGCGGGCCGGCCGTCTGCTGGAGCACTACGACAGCACCCTGTCTGCCCTACTGATAGGCAACAATCTGGCCCACATCATGGCCAGTACCATTACAACCCTTTGGGCTGCCCGTCGCTTTGGCAATGCCTACACCGCGGCAGCTACACTGGTTTTGACTTTAGTTGTCTTCTTCTTCGCTGAGCTGCTGCCCAAAAGTCTGGCCAAAAAGTATGCAGTCAGCTTTTCCTGCGCCTGCTCCGGACTGCTTTCCCTCTTCTGCTTTCTTTGCACTCCCTTCTCCTTCCTGCTGTCTCATTTCGGTCAGTGGGGGGCCCGTCTGGCCGGCAAGGGCGAAGCCGCTGTCACCGAAGACGAGTTCCACGACATGGTAGAATCCATGGCAGAGGAAAGCGCTTTGGACGACGAAAAGGGTGAGCTGGTACAGTCCGCTTTGGACTTCGGCGACCGGACCGCCGGGGATATCATTACCGCCCGGGTGGATATGACCGCTGTCAGCGATAGCGCCTCCCCGGAGGAAATTCTTTATACCGTTAAAACCGTCCGCCTTTCCCGCTTGCCGGTTTACCATGGCAGCGTGGATAATATCGTCGGTGTGCTCTCTTGCCGCGGCTACATTCGTTCCTGGCTTCAGCACCGGGAAAAAACCGACTTGAAGTCACTGATGGACAGCCCCTTCTTTGTTCCCGCCGGCATGCCCATTGACAGCCTATTGGCGGAACTCAACCGACGCAAGCAAAATTTGGCCATTGTTGTGGATGACTACGGTGGTGTTGCCGGTCTGGTCACCATGGAAGATATTTTGGAGGAGCTTGTAGGTGAAATTTGGGACGAGGACGACGTAGCAACCGAAAAACTGCATCCGGAGGGCAGCGGCTTTCTCATTGATGCCAACATGGCTGCTTTGGATTGTTTGGAACAGCTGAACTATCCCATTCCTGCAGAAGAGGAGGAGGAGCTGACCCATAAAACTATGGGCAGTTTGGCCCTCTCCTGCCTGGAACGTATCCCTTCCGAAGGGGATACCTTCACCTTTGCCGGTGCTGACTTTATCGTATACAAAATGCGCCGCCAGCGCATTGTCACCCTCTTTACCCCCGGGAAGGAGGTCAGTGAAGCATGAGTATTCTGACATCCTTTTTGATGATTGTGCTCTTGTTAATCCTCAGTGCCTTCTTCTCCGGCTCGGAAATAGCCTATGCTTCGGTGAACCGCCTGCGCTTGGAGGCTGCCTCAGATAAGAGCCCTGTTGCCCGCTGTGCCTTAGCCATTCACGACCGCTATTCCACGGCTTTGGCCGCTATCCTGATTGGCAACAACTTAGTGAATCTCTTCGCTTCCAGCGTGGCTGCCATGCTGGCTGTTAAGCTGGCCGGTTCGGCAGCCTCCGCCTCCGTTCAGCATTTGTATTCCACTCTGGCTGCTGTCCTGCTGACGGTGCTGGTGCTGATTTTTGGCGAGAGCATGCCAAAAATCACCGCCAAGGCCAACGCTCTTTCCTTCACCCGCATCACGGCCTATCCCCTCCGCCTTTTCATGACCCTGCTTTATCCTGTCACCAGCCTTACCGGACTGCTGGTCAAGGTTCTCACCTATCCCCTAAAGGGGGAGGAAACCGATGAAGAGGAGCAGGCAGAGGTTGCAGAGGAAGAGCTGGTGAACCTGATAGAAGCTTCAGAGGATACCGGCATTATTGATGAAGATGTTTCCGAGCTGCTCCAGAATGCGCTGGATTTTACCGAAATCTCTGCTCAGGAGGTTATGACTCCCCGTGTAGACATTGTCGCTTTGGATTTGGGGCTGGAGGAAGTTGAACTGAAGGCTCAGCTGGCTCAGGAAACCTACTCTCGTTTGCCGGTCTTTGACCGGGATTTGGACCATCTGCTGGGCATACTGTCCCTGAACCGCTATTACCGAGCCATGCTGGAAACGCCGGAACCGGATATCCGCAGCTTGCTGATTACCCCTTGCTATGTTTACAAAACCACAAAGCTCCCTGTAGTGCTGGAGAACCTGCGTTTGGCCCATACACACATGGCCGTTGTCACGGACGACTACGGTGGCACCCTGGGCATCCTCACCATGGAAGATGTTTTGGAGGAAATCGTTGGCGAAATCTGGGATGAAACCGACGAGGTAGAGACTGACATCATCAGCCACAGCGAAAATGAGTTTGAAATTGACGGAGACATTCCCATCAGCGAATTCCGTGAGCTCATGGGCTGGGATGAAGACAGCTTTGAAACCGATTCGGCCACTGTGGGCGGCTGGACCATGGAAATCTTTGAAGGCTTCCCAAAAAACGGTGACGAGTTCTCCTTTGAAAACCTGACCATTCGTGTTCTGGAAACCGGCAACCATCGGGTTAACCGCATTTTGGTTACCCGTAATCCTCAGGAAATTGATGACTAAAAAACCAGCTCCGCAAGCCTGCGGAGCTGGTTTTTCATGAATTCTTTTATAAAGCCGGGCGCAGAATGGCCTCGTAGGCCACCCTGTCCTCTTCCTTTTCGCAGCAGAAATACACATAGAAGACCCGGTCTCCATGGGCCTTCAGCCATTCACCAACGGCTTTCACTGCAAGCTCCGCTGCTTTCTTTGGGGAAAAAGCCCCGGTGAGGCTTCCCAAGGGCGGAAAGGCCAGGCTCTGCATGCCCCCGGACAGGGCCAGTTCCAGACAGCTGCGGTAACAGTCAGCCAGCAGCTCTTCGCCCTCCCGATTTCCATGAAGAGGAGGAGCCGTATGAAGGAGATATCGACAAGGCAGTCCATGGGAGAGTGTACGCACAGCCTCGCCCTCCCGGCAGCCATGCAGGCCGCGGCATTCCTCGGCCAGCTTTTCCGCCTTATCCTTCGGTAAAGCCGATATCCCGGCTGAGCTGCCCTTAAGATCCTTATCCGCTGCCAGAACGCAGCCGTCCACCGGCAGCAGACAACTCCCCTTGGCCGGAACCATGATGCTGGTGGACTTCAGCAGGGGCAGGCGGTTAAGCAGTTCATTTTTTAAATTCAGACCATGTCCGAAGGGATTGATGGCAAGACCGGCAGTTTCCTCCCGGCGGCGTACCTCCCGGGCCATGGTGCCAAGGGGACGATGCATGCCGGAAACGGCGCCCCCCTTGTCCAGCTCGGTTTTCCCGGTATAAACCGGAAGCCAGGTCACACCATTGGCATCCTTAATGGTTAGAAATTTCACCGGCACCTGCTTTTTCAAAGCCTGAACCCGGCCTCTCTGGGCCGTTTCCGCAATAAGGGAAAGGTCATCGGTTCCGAAAATCTCTTTTACGGTTTCACTATCCAACTGAAAGGCGGACAGCATGTCGTCGTTGCGTTTAATGGCATCTGCAATAATCTGCACAGCCGGCACCCGATTGCGGTTATCCAGAGGGTCAGCCGCCTCGTGCAGAATGTTCAGGGCGTCCTCTATCTTCCCGGCGCCGGACTTCTCCTCAGGGGGATTAACCAGACTCTGCCAGCTCTCCCTTGGCCGTCTGCCCTCTGACCTCATATAGGTCAAAAAGTCCCGGCATATCACGGCAAGAGGGCCGTCCAGCCGTCGCAGTCCTTCCCGAAGAATAGCCTCGGGTATGGAATAGCGGCATTCCGCCAGTGCCCCGGCCATGCAGGCGATGGTGTCACTGTCACCACCAACCGACACGGCCAGCCGCAGGGTGTCTTCAAAACCCCGGCCCTCCAGGAAGGCACGGATGGCAACAGGAACAGAACCACCGCAGCTCACATCCATGCTATAGTCCGGGCGGATTTCATCCAGACTCCTGCGGAGGTCATAACCGAAATGGTCTGTCACATAGCGGGCAATCTCCAGCTTGGGGGCACCCCCTCTGGCCAGAAACATGGCAGCAGCCAAAGCCTTGGCACCTTTGATGCCCTCCGGGTGATTGTGGGTCACCGCTGCTGTGCACTCGGCAGCCCGCAGAGTTTCCTCCATGGTGGCAAACATCCACCCCGCCGGGGATACCCGCATAGCACTGCCATTGCCCCAGCTCTGGGAGGGCCGTGGATTCTCAGACTGCAGCCATTGGGCAAAGCGGCCGCCATAGCCGGCATTTGGATAGGCACGCCCCAGTTCCTGCATGGAAACGGTCAGCAGGGCAGCCCATTCCTCCGGCTTCCGCTTTCGGGCCTGCAGCAGGGCCCTGGCCACCGCGCAAGTCATTACCGTATCATCCGTAAAACGGGACTCTTCCGAAAAGAGGGGAAAGTCCTTTGTTTTCACATTGTATGTATCAAATTCGTAGGGGGAACCAATCATATCCCCCAGAACAGCACCCAGCATATGTACTCTCCTTATGGTCATGTCCGTCTATTGTAGGACATTTGCCCGGATTCTGCAACCGCTAAATTGGATTCCCGGAAAAGCTGCCGCTAATTCATGAAATTTCCCTATCGCCTTTTTTTCTCATCTATGCTATACTGAGAAAAATTGGAAAGGGGGATTCGCCTTAGCCATGGAGCAAACGGACGTTTTCAAGCAATATCGCTTCATTTCCACGCTGGATGAGCTGCACCGCGTCAGTCTGGTTCAGCAATTGGGTACAAAAAAACTCTTTTTGAAAAAAGAGATGAGTGACTATCATTTTGGCGTTATTGACTGGCTGCAGCAGCTTCCGGTGAAAAACACCCCCCGCATCTACGAAATGGCCGAAGAGGAGGGGCAGCTAACCCTGATTGAGGACTATTTCCCCGGCTCCACTCTTCAGGAAATTCTGGATAACGGAACCAAGTTCACCCCCGCAGCCATACGGGATATTATTGAACAGCTCTGTGACATTTTGGCGGAGCTTCATGCCTCCGCTCCCACCATCATCCATCGGGCCGTATGCCCGTCCAACATTCTGGTCACTCCGGACGGCACGGTAAAGCTGTTGGAGCTGAACACCTGCCGCTGGTTCCTGGGCAAGCCGGATGTGGACACCTCCCTCATAGGCAAAAAGGACTACGCCGCCCCCGAGCAGTACACCGCCGGTGAATCCGGGGTGCTGTCGGATATCTATGCCGTTGGCATGGTCATGAAGCGCCTTTTGAAGGAGCCTGCCAATCCCGGTGACCCGGACCGTGTTTTTGTTGAAAACGTCGCCTGGAAATGCACCCAGGTTGACCCCAAATATCGTTATCAGTCCGCCCGTGCCGTTGCCGCAACGCTCCGCGCCGGCAAGGATGTGGAGCAGTCCGCCCCCTCCCCGGCCCGCCGTTTTCTTCCCCCTGGCTATCGCAGCAGCAATCCCCTGTATCAGCTGCTGTTCACCGCCCTCTACATTATCGTTTTCAATGTAGCCTTGACCCTGAATGTTCCCGCTGCATCCACAGGCCAGCTTTGGCTCTTCCGCATTCTGGCTCTGCTGATGTTCCTGGTTTTGGTTTTCTTCTCGGCGGACTATCTGGGCTGCCAGCGTCTGCTGGGCTTCCATCGCATCAAGAAAAAGGGCCTGCGCATTCTTCTGGTCCTTTTGGTAGACTTAATTTTGGCCGCCCTCTTCGCTTGGGTTTTGTTTTCCCTGCTCAAATAATCGTCAAAAGCCTATCCTTCCCGCCGGTTGGATAGGCTTTTTGTAATTGTATGTCTGAATAACGTTTCTGTCCGTTTTCAAATAAGTACACATCTACTGTTGATATAAATCAAGAAGAGATGTATACCTATGTCATGGAACTATTTATCCCAACTGCCCGTCTAAGGATACAGGAGCCTGTTTTCCGGGGAGAGTCTAACATGAAAAAGAAATCAATTATCTTATGTTTGCTGGCAATTGCGCTGATAGCGGCCGGATTTTGCATCCGGGAGCAGCAGAAATCGTCACAGGAGAAACAGGAGCTGTTTCATTCCATGCTGGAAGAGGCCTACACCAATCTTGGCTATATTTCAAACAATTTGAACCTGATACTCACCGAATTTGAGAACCCCAGGGATGCCTACGGTTTCTGCATACCAAAGCTGACCTTGGCCTCCTCTGAATTTGTTAAGCTTCATGATATCTTCACCCAATTTGCCGGTTCCTTCCCACCCCGGGGCACAAGCAGAAACATCTATACCGGATCCGGGGATTTTGAGACCTTATCCTATGTTCTACTGGATGGAACGGGGTATATTAACGGCAGGGAATATGACTGCCTTCTTTACGATAATACCATCAATCTCACTGAGCTTCAGTTCCTGTCGGAACTGAAGGATGACCTTGACGCCTTCATCATTGCTATGGAAACGACAGATTCCTCCTCTTCCTTAAACCGCAATCTCAGTGTTTCTGAACTGAATCGTATACTTAATCTGTTTTTTGACAAGTGGAGCTGGTCAAGTGGAAGTTCGCCGCTGGAATTGTTATTGCGAGATTTCCCGGCAAACGAACACCGGGTCATTGTTGACCACCCCTATGTTAAGGAGTGTGCGCTTAACCCTTCCTATGCGGCCGGCGAAGAGGTCATTCTACGGCTAAATACCTGTACGGAAAGCTATTTCGTGGTGACCGCTAATGGTAACACGCTTGATGTTGACTTAGATTTGACATGGCAGAATCCACTTCTCTACACATATTTTGTATTCACTATGCCGGATGAAGACGTGGAAGTCGTAATTGAAGTAGTCGATGTGGACACTCCCATTGGTTAGCTTAAGGTCAGAGACAAGTCTCCTCTCAGATTAGTTTTCCATTTTTCCCGTCCCCGCCTCCATTTTTCGATCGGGTAGGAGGCTGACTATTAGTTAGCCAGCCGACCTCCCACAGAACCGTGCG
>JAKSQI010000048.1 GCA_024404215.1 Oscillospiraceae bacterium | reverse complement strand
GGCTGTTGAAATTTTTTCATGTTTAAAGAGGCTGCCTCTTTTTGAGACAGCCCCATTTTTTAGAAGTATATAAACAGAGTACTGGCTCCACCACAGCCAATATCCTCAAAGCGGAAGGGGAATTGCACCTCTTGACCACTGACACTCTGTGAAGCCTTTAAGGTAAAGTAAGACTTTCCGGTTTCACAGTATTTACTATACAGCTGATTCAGCACGCGCGTATGATTGGAATCCGGCTCTTTAGCGTTTTTCTTGTACCAATCAAAAAACTTTTCTTCATCAACGTAGGTAACCATAGGTAACTCCTTATCTATTCTCCAATGAAATATATTCTCTTTCCGGAGTCAAAGCATGATAGGCGGGGCGGATGATTTTGTTATCACTGAATACCTCTTCAATGCGATGGCTGCACCAACCGGTGATACGGGATATCACAAAGAGGGGAGTATACAGGACCTCAGGGATACCAAGCATTTTATAGACAAGGCCGCTGTAGAGGTCTACATTGGCACACATGACTTTGTCAATGCCAGTAACCTCCTTAAATACTTTGGGGGTAAGCTTTTCAACCCGTTCAACCAGTTCATACTCTCTTAGCATGCCTTTTGTGGCCGCCAAATCCCCGGCTAATTCTTTCAGTAAAACGGCACGAGGATCGGAGAGTGTATAAATGGCATGCCCCATACCATAAATCAGGCCATCCCGGGCGGCAACTTCCTTTTTCAGAATTTTCGTTAAATAGGATGCCAGCTCCGTTTCATCCTCCCAGTTGTTAACCTCATTCTCTATGTAGCGGAACATTTCCATAACCTTACGGTTTGCACCGCCGTGTCGTGGGCCCTTCAGAGAACCGACAGCAGCTGCCATGCAGGAATAAATATCTGTGCCGGAAGAGGAGAGTACGCGGCAGGCGAAGGCTGAGTTGTTACCGCCGCCATGCTCGGCATGAACAACCAGACACAAATCAAGAATCCTGGCCTCCTCGGGTGTAAATTCCCCATCGGCACGAATAGAATGAAGAAAATTCTCAGCAGTTGATAACTCCGGAACCGGATTGTGAATGACTAAGCTTTCATTATCATAATAATGGCGCTTGGCAGCCAGTGCATAGGCAGCCACAACAGGCATGCGGGCAATCAGTTGGATAGCCTGAAGGATTTCTTTTGACAGATTTCCCGGCTCCGGGTCAGGACTGGGGTCATAGCTGTACAGTGCCAGAATACTCCGAGCCATTTTATTCATAATGTCCTGACTGGGCGCCGACAGAATCATATCCTTTACAAAACCATCGGGGAGGGGACGAAGAGAGGAAAGAATATTGCGGAAGTTAGCCAAAGAATCAGCATCCGGCAGCTCTCCAAACAGAAGCAAATAAGTAGTTTCTTCAAAACCTGGACGATTCTGAGCTAAGAATCCATGGACTAAATCGTGTAGATGGTATCCGCGATAAACCAGATGACCTTCAACAGGGGTCTTAATGCCATTGACTTTTTCGTAGCCAATAACGTTACCGATATTAGTAAGACCGGCCACTACACCGGTGCCATCCTTATTACGCAAGCCACGCTTTACATCATATCGATCATAGGTGGCACGGTCAATTTTGTTGTTGCTGATTAACGACGCTGTTTTGGAATCAATAAAGCTTTCCATCAGCGCCACGTTTTGATTTTCCATTTTATATAATTCCTTCACTTTGTGATATGCATTAGTATAAGCTTTAGATTGCAAAAAGTCAATGTAATTACCATTGATTCTAAGGAATATGCCACTTTTTTTGAAGGAAATAGTTGAATTTCCTGCGAATAAAAGGCGTATTATTAGTCAGCTGCTTAGTATGCTTCCTTTGCAGACAGAAGCTTTCTTTACCGTGTGCGGTTATTATTCAGTCTGATTCAATCCATTTAAGAAGGATTGTATAGTCAGAATTACTGTATTATATCATACAGAAAAAATATGAAAAAGTCCTTGGAGTTGGCGAAGAATTATGGTAGAATACAAAAACTAGTGTATAAATATGGATTATTATATCCAAAATATAGGAGGATTCCCAAATGACCAACAGAATTTTTACCTCTGAGTCCGTTACCGAAGGCCATCCCGACAAACTCTGCGACCAGGTATCCGATGCCGTTTTGGACGCCCTGCTGTCTCAAGACAAGATGGCCCGTGTAGCCTGCGAGACCTGCACCACCACCGGTCTTGTTATGGTTATGGGTGAGATTACCGCTAATGCTTCTGTAGATTATCAGCAGATCGTTCGCGATACGGTTAACGGCATTGGCTACAACAGTGCCGACATGTGCTTTGACGGCAGCAGCTGTGCTGTACTGACTGCTATCCATGAACAGAGTCCTGATATTGCCATGGGTGTTAATAACGCCTATGACGATGAGGACGAAACCGGCGCCGGCGACCAGGGCATGATGTTTGGTTTTGCCTGCGATGAAACTCCGGAACTGATGCCTGCTCCTATCTCCTATGCCCACAAGCTGTCCCGCCGTCTGACCGAAGCTCGCAAGAGCGGTGAACTGAACTTCCTCCGTCCTGATGGTAAGAGCCAGGTTACCGTAGAGTATGATGAAAAGGGTAATATTGTCAGCATCCCAGCTATTGTCGTTTCTACACAGCATAGCCCTGACATTGCAATTGAGGATTTGCGCGAAGCAGTTGTGGAAAGCATCATTAAGCCCGTTATTCCCGCTGAGTTGATTACTGCTGAAACCAAGTTCTTCGTTAATCCTACCGGACGCTTTGTTATCGGTGGTCCTGTTGGTGACTCCGGTCTGACCGGCCGTAAGATTATCGTTGATACATATGGCGGATATGCCAGCCACGGCGGCGGTGCCTTCTCCGGTAAGGATCCCACTAAGGTTGACCGTTCTGCTGCATACATGGCCCGCTATGTGGCCAAGAACCTGGTTGCTGCCGGCGCTGCTAAGGCCTGCCAGATTGAGCTGGCTTATGCTATCGGTGTTGCTCGTCCTGTATCTGTTCTGATTGATACCCGCGGCACCGGTATTATGGATGATGAAAAGCTGGCTGCTATTGTTAATAAGCTCTTTGATCTTCGTCCCAAGAAGATTATTGATAAGCTGGGCCTTCGTGCTCCTATTTACAAGCAGACCGCTGCCTATGGTCACTTTGGTCGTCTGGACTGTGATCTTCCCTGGGAGCGTCTGGACATGGTTGATGCCATTAAGGCTGAGCTGTAAGGTCCATGAGTAACGAATTCCCGCGGGAAAAGCGTCCGGTACGCAAACACATGGATCCTTATCACCGGCGGGAAGACGGCGGGGATGAGGATAACTCCGGTATTATTGAAGGCCGTAATGCTGTTATAGAAGCCTTACGCGCCGGAAGAGCCATTGATAAAATCTATCTGGCAAAAGGTGAAACGGACAGCACCCTGGGGCATATTGCATCCAAGGGCCGTGCTGCCGGTGCCGTTGTTGTTGAAACGGACCGACGCAAGCTGGATCAAATGAGCATAACCCACTCTCATCAGGGGGTTATTGCCATTGCTACCGTGAAAGAATATGTTACGGTCGCCCAGATTTTAGATTTAGCCCGTGAGCGCAACGAAGACCCTTTTATCATTGTCTGCGATGAGATTTCGGATCCTCATAATCTTGGGGCCATTATCCGAACGGCTGAAGCGGCAGGTGCCCACGGCATTGTAATTCCCAAGCGCCGCAGTGCCGGTGTTACCCCTATTGTTGAAAAAACTTCTGCCGGTGCCTGTTTTCACATGGCAGTTGCTCGGGTGCCTAATATCACCGCTGCTTTGAAGGAACTGAAAGAGAACGGCGTTTGGGTATACGGCACAGCTGCCGATGGCACAGCACCCTTGTGGGGGACTGAGTTTTCAGGTCCCATTGCTTTAGTGATCGGTTCTGAGGGGGATGGCATGTCTCGCTTAGTTGCTGATACCTGTGATTTTACCGTCAGCATACCCATGAAGGGGAAGATGTCTTCCCTGAATGCTTCAGTTTCTGCCGGTGTATTGATTTATGAAATCATGCGTCAGCGTTCCCTGCAAGTTGAATAAACGTGAATGGTTGACCTGCGCGTGCTCGTGCAGGTCAACTTAACTTACTTACCACTTTTTGTGGAGGCTGCTTATGTCTGATACTTTTGACAATAACTACGAAATGGACGACTTCTCTCTTGAATCCATTCTTGCTGAATTCAAGGGCGATGCTTATATAGATGGCGCTCGTAAAACCAGCGATGACATTCTTGAAGCCCAGATTCAGCGCATCCTGGCTGAATCCAAAGGGGATAGCACGCTTGCATCCTTTACCCGGTCTGATTCCAAAGCGGAAGAAGAACTTGCTGACGACCTCGCCATTGTCGGTACTGAATCGCCGGAAGAGTCGAACTCCTCTGTCTCGTTCTTCCAGGCACCCGAACAGAAATCAGATTTATCTTATAATTCTGAAGATTTTTTGTCATCGAATTCTTTGACGGATGAAGTCTTGACGGAAGCTGAACCGTCTATCCTTGCGGACGTGATAAACGTTCCGGCCGAGGTGCCTGAGACCTCAACAGAGGACGATGAGAACGTTGACTCGCCCTTCTTTTCCTTATTTCGCCTGGGCCGAAAAAAACAGCAAGAAGCTGTTTTTGAGCAGGAAGATTCCCTTTCTGCCGATGAGGCTTTGCCGATGGAGCCTGCCGAAGAAGCTTCGCAATCGCAGCATGAGCTTCAGGAATCCTCACCGGCACCAGAGCCTTTTTCCTTCGGTTTCTTTGCGATTGATGACGATGAAACGGAGACGGAAGCTGGCTTTGATGAGAAAAACATCCCCAATGCCGTTGAAGCAGGTATGTCAAATACTCACGCTGATGATGGAAGCACGGAAATTCTTTTCTTTGATGATTACCGCTACGCAGAATCCGATGAGGGAAGGGAGTTTGAAACTACCTGGCAGGAAACCTATGAGGATACAATGTCTTTAGAATCCGGAACAGAGGAAACATCTGGAATTGGCAGTTTAAAAGTTTTTAAGGGTTTGTTTTCCCGTTTACGTCCCAAGCAGGACGAGGCGGATGCTCCGGAAGCCATCTCGCAGGAAGAAGAATTCATTCCGGAGCCTGAATATGAACAACGCTCTCAGGAATTTGCAAAACAAAGGCATAGCCTTATGCTGCGCAGTCGAGCAGCTCTGTTCTTTTCATTATTATTGCTGGTAATAACACTCTTGTTTGAAAGGGGAGTGTATTTGCCCGGAATAGCTGATAATGGCTTCCTTATGACAGCAGTTAGCGCTGTTCTGCTTTTGGTGGTCATGGCACTCTCTCTAGACTTGCTGCAGCGGGGCTTCGCTCAACTCCTTCGCCTGCAGCCGGGAGCCGAATCCTTGCTGCTGCTTTCCTCCTTAATCGTCCTGCTTTCCTGCTTTACTGTCCTTTTTAAAGGAGATACCTCAGCTCCGGCACCCTTCTGCGTGGTTTCTTCCTTTGCTCTGTCGCTTTCCCTTTGGGGCGAGTATCGTCTCTTGGCCGGCATGTATCTGTCTCTAAAAACTGCCTCGGCTTCCGAATCCCCTGATGTTTATACGGCGTCCTATCATAAAGTGATTGATGCTAGCTTGATTCAGCACTTTCAACAGGCAACCGATGGCTTTTACAATAATCTAACGGAAGCGGATGTGGCAGAAAGCACGTATCATGCCATGGCTCCCATATTAATCCTTTTGGCTCTCTTTTTGGCCTTCCTTGGGTCCATTGGCTCTGACTGCAGCTTTATACGAGCTTTGGCAGCCATTGCTTCGGCCTCCGCTGCTTTCTCCATGCTGTCTGCCTATGCGATTCCTTTTTCAGCTGTTGCTAAACGGCTGAGACGTTCCGGTTCTGCTTTAGCCGGCTGGGGTGGCGCAGACATCATCTACTATGCCGATGGCATTCGTCTTTGTGAGTCTGATTTGTTTCCTGCAGGGGCTGCGATATCCGGCGTAAAGATTTTTGATAACAGAGAGGCCCAAAAAATTATCCGATATACGGGAAGCCTTCTTCGGGCAAGCGGTTCCGGAATATCCGAAGCCTTCTCTGCATTTATGGATAGCCAAGGCATCAGTCACATGACCATCGATAGCTTTGAGGTTTGTGAAGGCGGTTATTCTGCCTATATACGGGATGATAACATTTTAATCGGAACTTCTGCCTGTTTAAACCTTTACGGTATTCGTATTCCCGAAGACCTGAATATGAAAAACGCCATGTTTGCATCCTTAAACGGTGAACTCTCCGGTGTTTTCATGATTCAGTACAAACCCACCCGAAATGTTCAAAACGCACTTTTGGCCATGCTGCACGGCCATTTAAAGCTCTTTGCTGCCGGTCGTGACTTTAACATTTCACCTTTGATGATACAGCAAAAGCTGCAGATTCCGGCAGATGATATTGAGCCAATGCCCTTTAAGGATGCATATGAGGTTTCAGAGAATCTGCAGGAAAAGCGCCCGTCGTTTACGCGTCATAGCTAGAATTAACACCCTGTTTTCCTTGATTTCCGGAATTCTGGGCATGCTGATTATGTTCGTCATGTGCCGGACCGGTTCTTCTGCTTCGGTAAGTCCTACCAGCCTGTGCGAGTATATGCTGGTCATGGAACTGATTGTTTTCCTATTGAGTCAAATCGTTTAAAAACAGCACCTGGCTGTATAATCAGCCAGGTGCTGCTTTTAGGGGAAAAGTCCTTGTTCCAAATCAACCTCGGACAAAACCCGTATTCCATTTTCCTTAAACAGTGCCGCCGTTACCCCGGCGCCGGGTATAAGATTTCCGCTGAAGGAACCATCGTATATCATGCGGTTGCCGCAGGATGGACTTTTTGCTTTCAGCACGGCCGTTTCTGCACCAACCAGTTTAGCAATGCGCAGCGCTTCCGCTGCCCCCTTATGGTAAGCCTCTGTCACATCCCTTCCGTTGTTCATAACAACACGGTCACCAATCCGCTCGGAAGGATTACGCGGGGTAGGGAGCCCCCCCAGCTGTTCCGGACAAACCGGAACTAACACATGGTCTCGTGCCAGGTCGATGACCAACGCATTTTCACATCCGTCGCCCTTGTATCGGCAGGAACATCCCACTAAACAGGCGCTTACAAGAATAACTGACATCTTTAACACCTCACATCTTAGGAGCATAGCAGATTTCTTACGAAAAAACAAGAAAAGGCATCAGCTTTTTTAGTGCTGCTTCTTGCAATGGATATCATCAAGTGGTAAGATTTTGACGAATTCGTGAAAGAAGGTAGGCTCCATGCAAGAATTTAAAGAATCTCTTCATGTATTTGATCACCCCTTGATTCAGCATAAGGTTTCACATCTTTGTGATGTTAATACCGGCTCAAAAGAGTTCTGTGAGCTTGTCAGTGAATTAGCTACTTTAATGGGCTATGAAGCTTTAAAGGATCTTAACCTGAAAATGGTAAGTGTTCAAGCTCCGCTGGAAACCATTACCACCCCGGTTTTGGCTGAGGATTTTACCATCGTTCCCATTCTGCGTGCCGGTTTGGGAATGGTAGATGGTTTGCGCAGCCTTTGCCCTACCTGCAAGGTGGGTCATGTGGGTCTCTATCGGGATGAAGAAACCTTGGAAGCACGACAGTATTATTTTAAGCTTCCGGTAGATGCAGCCGATGGTCAGGTAATTGTTGTGGACCCTGCGTTAGCTACAGGGGTCAGTGCCGTGGCTGCCGTTGACCTATTAAAAAAAGCCGGCTGCAAACGGATTAAACTCATGTGTATTTTTGCTGCGCGACAAGGTCTTGAGCTTTTGTATCAAAAGCATCCGGATGTCAAGGTTTATGCAGCCCGCTATTCTGACCGCCCCTTGAATGAAAAGGGCTATATTTTGGATGCGGCAGGGGATGCCGGTGACCGTGTTTGCGGCACAGTAAGCTATAAGCCCGCTCATTAAGAATTCATTACAGCCAAGCTGCTTTGAATAATATCAGACAAGGAGATTGAAAGATGAAACTGATTTATGACATCCACGATAAGCCACCGTTTAAAAAGAATGTAGTGTTTGCTTTCCAGCAAATGATTGCTATCATGGCCGCTACTTTGTTAGTTCCCATGATTGTAACGGCCTATGGTCTGCCTGCAGACCCTGCTGCAGCCTTGTTTGGTGCCGGTATCGGAACACTGATTTACATTCTCTGCACCCGTCATCGCAGTCCTGTTTTCTTGGGAAGCTCCTTTACTTTTTTGGGCGCATATGCTGCCTCCATCGGTCAGAACTATGGCTACTGGGGCATGCTGATTGGTATCGCTTTTGCCGGTCTTGTCTATGTCATCATTGCTCTGATTATCAAGGGCGTTGGTTCTGCCTGGGTTAATAAGCTGATGCCTGCTGTTATTACAGGTCCAATCGTAACAATTATCGGTTTGTCCCTCTCCGGTACTGCAACCAGCTGGATGTCCACCAACGGCGGCGATACCTACAGCTTGCTCACTATTTTGGTTGGCGTGGTAACCTTCCTGGTAATCGTTTTGGCCTCCGTTAAGGGCAGTAAAACCGTAAAACTGATTCCTTTCATTTTTGGCATTGGTGCCGGTTATGCCTTAGCTCTGATTTTCACCTTGATTGGTATCGCTACCGGCTGTGAGGGGCTGAAAATGCTGAGCTTCCAGCCCTTTATTGATACCTTCGGTACCTTTACCATTCGTTCCATTATTGATTATCCCAAGTTTTTCTTCCTTAAGGCCATTCAGACCAATGGCACTTATACTTTAGATGCTGCTGCTGTCGCCAACATCGCACTTATTTATGTACCAATCGGTGTCGTTGAGCTGGCCCAGCATATCGCAGACCATAAGAACCTGTCCAACATTATTAACCGTGACCTTATTACCAACCCCGGCCTGGATAAGACCTTGATGGGAGATGGCCTTGGTTCCATTGTCGGCGGCTTCTTTGGCGGTGCTGCCAACACCACCTACGGTGAAGCCATTGGTTGTGTTGCCATTACCGGTAATGCTGCTATTTCTACCATTGTTCTTGCCGGTGTGGGCTGCATGCTTTTGTCCTTCTTCAGCCCCTTTGTAGCTGTTATAAACTCTATTCCCAAGTGTGTCATGGGTGGCGCCTGCGTGGCTCTTTACGGCTTTATCGCTGTCAGCGGTCTTCAGATGCTGCATCATGTCAATCTTGGCGATAATAAGAACCTCTTTGTTGTCAGTGCCATTTTGGTGTGTGGTATCGGAGGTTTGACTCTGGAATTTGGTTCTAACAGCATAACCGGCGGCTCTATCCTTTCCATTACCTCTCTTGCTGTTGCCTTGATTGTTGGTATCATCACAAACCTTGTCGTCAACAACGGCAAAATGGAAAACGACGAAGCCTCCTACTTGTCAGAGCATGCAAAAACCATGGCTGAAGTAGATTTGGACAAGCCGGCTGAATAAGCAAATCATAATCAGAATTCTTAAAACAGGACTGCACAGCAGTCCTGTTTTTGATTCGTCATGTTAAACAAATATAGTATTCTATTATTAGCAAATATGACGGATTGAAAGACTATTCAAAAGGGTGTAAAATAAAGCATATTGGTGTAAGCCAATATGCGCATCTTAAATAGAGAGGACCAGTTAATTATGAGTTATACCACAGATAAAATCAGAAACGTCATTCTGATTGGGCACGGTTCCAGCGGCAAAACCTCTTTGGCAGAAAGCATGCTTTATATTACAGGCGCTATTGATCGTCAGGGTAAAGTTGCCGACGGTAACACGGTTTGTGACTACGACCCTGAAGAAATCAAGCGCAAGATTTCTATTTCCACCTCAGTAGCACCTGTCATTTACGATAATCACAAAATTAACATTATTGATACTCCGGGCTTCTTTGATTTCGCCGGCGATGTTATGACTGCTTTGGCTGCAGCTGATTTTGCCGTTGTTGTTGTTACCGCCAAGGATGGTATTACTGTCGGTACTGAGCGCGCCTTTAAACGTCTGCGCGGTGCCAAGGTTCCCTTCATGTTCTACATTTCCAAAATTGATGAAGAGAACACCAACTGCAACAAGATTATTTACCAGATTCGCGAACGCTTCGGCAATAAAATCTGTGCCGTTACCATTCCCAGCAGTGATGGTAAGGGTGTTGTGGATATCGTTCACCAGAAGGGCTTTATGTGGAACGGCAAGGCTGTTGAGGAGTTTGCCCTTAACGAAGCAGATACCGCTACTGCAGC
>JAKSQI010000047.1 GCA_024404215.1 Oscillospiraceae bacterium | reverse complement strand
GCCTTTTTCTGCAGGGCAGGAAGGGTAACGGTCTGGCACTCCTCCAGCCGCTGCTTGCCGGCCAGAATGTACATGGTCAGTTCCTTGAAGTAGCCCTGGTTGGTTTCATACATCTTGTCCAGCATGGCGGTGTCCTTCATCAGGGTCACCTGATGCTTCTCCAGCATTTCAGTAATCTTTTCAACGTTTACCTCAGCCTTGGCATAGTCGGCCTTCAGGCCTTCCATCTTGTTGGCGGCCTTTTTGCGCAGGCCGAACAGGCCCTTCTTTTCCTTCTCGTCAAAGTTGAAGCCCTTCAGCTCAACTACCAGGTCAGACAGCATGTCGCCAACCTCACCCAGGTCCTTGGTGCGGACGGTGCTTAGGGCGCTGTCGGCAAAGTCAGAAATGTGCTTTTGGCTGGCAGAGCCGTAGGTGAGAATGGTGTTGGTGTCGGTAATGTCAATCTGTTTGGCAAAGGCATCCACCATGGCCTGCTCCTCGGCGGACAGGCTCTTCTTCTGGCTGGCTACACTGTCGGCAATGGCAGCGTTGTCCTGCTCCAGGGTGAAGGCGGGGGCGGCAGGCTCCGGAGCAGCAACGGCTGCGGCGGCGCCCATAGCGTCGGGATTAAGGGTCAGCTGAGGTACAAATTCGTTGTTTTCTGCCATGATAGTGGTTCCTTTCTTATCATTAAATAGAATGGTTAGTGTTTAAAAATCAGAGGAAGCCAGTCCTTCCTGCTTCAGCAGGCTTTCCAGCACCGTGATATCGGTTTCAATGTCCAGGGCCTGATTGGCGAACAGGGCATCCAGCTGCTTTTCATAGGCCAGTATGGTGGTGTCCAAAATGTCCTCAATCCGCTGCTTGGTAGAGGATACGTTCATGCCCGGCACGCGGATGTCGCTCATGCGGTCGTATTCATGCAGCAGCTTTAAGGTAGTAGGGAGGAAGTAATCGGAAAACCGCCGTATCATTTTGTAATCCTCCGGGTCCTCCTTCAGGTCCTTGAAAATCTGCTCCGTCAGCTCTACAATCCGGCCGACTTTCGCCCGGATTTCCGGATTGGTCATTCGCTTTTGCAGCCGGGTCAGCTCCTTCACAGCAGTCCGGCCTTCCTGCAGCAGGGCGTCATGCTCCGGTATGCCGGTTTCGGAAACAGGCTCCGCCGGGGCTTCCTCCTCGGCCGGGCCGGGAACAGCAACGGGCAAGGCCCGGTTGAAAAGCTTACTCAGCAGCAAATACACGGGCACGGTCAGCGCAGCCAGCAGGGCTACGTGCCAGGGACGATACATGGGCATCAGCAGACCGTATAGGGTCCAAAAGACGCCGATTCCGTATATGGGAATCACGGATTTTCTCTGTTTCTTTTTTTCGCCCATGGCCACCACCCTTCCTTTACCTATATTTATAATATTTTATTCTTTGCAATAGCCGATGTCAAGATACTGGGCCTTCATATATCTTGCGATTAGCGCAAGTTAGACTTGCCAAAGGTTGTGGAATTGGGTATGATAGAAGCAACCTGAAATGAATCGGAGAGTGCTTCAATGATAAAAATTGCTCCTTCCATTCTGTCTGCCGATTTTACCAATTTGGGGGCAGACATGGAATCCATAAAAACCGCCGACTATCTGCATTTTGACGTTATGGACGGCATTTTTGTTCCCAACATCTCCATCGGCATTCCCGTGCTGGAATCCGTCCGCAAGCGTACGGACATGTTCCTGGATGTGCATCTGATGATTGATAAGCCCCATCGGTATGTTAAGCGCTTTGCCGAGGCCGGGGCTGATTTAGTGGTCTTCCATCTGGAGGCGGACCAGCCCCAGGATATCTATCCGGCCTTGGAAGAAATCAAGGCCTGCGGCAAAAAGGCAGGTCTGGCCATTAAGCCGAAAACCCCCGGGGAGCTGCTGCTGCCTTATTTGCCTCTTCTGGACCTGGCTCTGGTCATGACGGTGGAGCCGGGCTTTGGGGGCCAGAAGTTCATGGCGGACATGATGCCCAAGGTGCGTCTGCTCCGGAAGGCCATTGAGGACCAGGGGCTGGCCTGTGAGCTGGAGGTTGACGGCGGCGTGAACCCGGAAACCGCCAAGGTCTGCATAGAGGCCGGCGCTAATGTGCTGGTTGCCGGCAGTGATGTTTTCAAGGCTCAGGATCGGGCCGGCCGTATCGCTTTGCTGCGGGGTGACCGGGCATGAGTCTTTTCCCCCCAACTCTGGAAATCCTTATTGATAAGTTTGCCTCCTTGCCCGGCATTGGCAAAAAATCCGCCCAGCGGCTGGCTTTTCACATTCTGGCCCGGGATGAGTCGGAGGTGAAGGCCTTTGCCGAAGCCCTGCTTTTGGCCAAGCAAAGCATTTATCGCTGCAGGGTTTGCCAGAACCTGACAGATACCGAGCTATGCCCGATTTGCAGCGACCCCCGCCGGGACAGCAAGGTAATCTGCGTGGTATCCGACCCAAAGGATGTGGTGGCGCTGGAGCGCGGCCGGGAGTATCAAGGCCTATACCATGTTCTCCACGGCGTCATTTCTCCCATGAACCATGTGGCTCCCGATGACCTTATGATTAAGGAACTGGTTGCCCGGGTAGCCGAAGGGGAAGTGGAAGAGGTTATCATGGCTACCAATCCGGATACGGAAGGAGAAACCACGGCCCGTTACATCAGCCGGCTGCTGAAGCCCTTTGATGTGAAAACCACCCGCCTGGCCTATGGCATCCCTGTTGGCTCCAATCTGGAGTATGCGGACGATGCTACCCTGATGCGTGCTTTGGAGGGCCGCCGGGAGTTCTGATTTTTAAGGAAATTCCCAAGGATTCTTGTTGCAATTTCGCAAAAGCTGTGTTATACTTGACAAGTAAGTGATAAGTGTAATTTGAGACTGGAGCTCCGCTCCAGTCTTTTTGTTGCGAAAAATCATTTTTAGGTCAATCCCAATGCTTTGTGAAAGGAAGGATGACATGAGTAAGCTTACGGATCTCGTAACCCAGCTGGCCGCTCCCATTGCCGAAAAAAACGGCTGTGAAATTTGGGATGTGGAATACGTTAAGGAAGCCGGCATTTGGTATCTTCGGGTTTACATTGACTGCGAAGGTGGTGTAAACATTGACCAGTGCGAAGCCATCAGCCGCGAGCTGGACCCGATTCTGGACGAAAAGGATTATATTGAAGGCAACTACACCTTTGAGGTTTCCTCGGCCGGTGCTGAGCGGGTTCTCAAACGCCCCTCGGATTTTGCCCGCTTTATCGGCAGCACCGTTGAGGTAAAGCTGTATAAAAGCCGAAATGGCAGTAAGGAATTCGTTGGCCTGCTTCAGGGCTACGAAAACGGCACCACCGCTGTTGAGGTTGCCGGCCGGACGGAGCTCTTCACCAAGGAAGAAACAGCTCAGGTTCGCTTGAGAATCACATTTTAACGGAATATTTACAGATATCAGAGGAGGATATCATGAACGCAGAATTTTTTGAGGCAATTGCCGATATTGAAAAGGAAAAGGGCATTTCCCAGTCCTACATGCTTGAGAAGATTGAAGCCGCTCTGCTGGCTGCTCTCCGCAAGGACCATCCCGATGCCGCCGATAACGCCCGTGTGGATGTAAACCCCGATAAGAAAGAAATCAGCATGTACATCATGAAGACGGTTGTGGAAGAGGTTGAAAACCCCGAAATCGAGGTTTCTCTGGATGAGGCTAAAAAGCTTTCCGCCCGTCACGAGCTGGGGGACACCATTAATTTCGCCGTGGAAACCAAAAAGTTCGGCCGTATTGCTGCCCAGGCTGCCAAGCAGGTTATCATTCAGGGCATCCGTGAGGCGGAGCGGGGCATTGTATTCGATGTTTTCACCTCCAAGGAACGTGAAATCATCACCGGCATTGTTCACCGGGTTGACCCCATGGGCAATGTTACTGTTCGCATTTCTTCCGGCTCCGATACCACCGATGCCAGCATGAATGCCTCCGAGCGTATTGCCGGCGAAAAGCTGCAGGAGGGTGACCGTGTTAAGGTTTACGTGGTTGAGGTCAGACGCTCCAACCGTGGTCCGCAGGTCATGGTTTCCCGCACTCATCCCGGTTTGGTTAAGCGCCTGTTTGAGAATGAGGTTCCCGAAATCTATGATGGCACAGTTGAAATCAAGAGCATTGCCCGTGAGGCCGGCAGCCGCACCAAGATTTCTGTTGTAAGCAGCAACCCTGAGGTTGACCCCATCGGTGCCTGCGTAGGTCCCAAGGGCGGCCGCGTTGCAGCCATTGTGGAAGAGCTCCGGGGTGAAAAGATTGATATCGCCCAGTACAGCGAAAACATGGAGGAATACGTTGCCTCCGCTCTGGCCCCCAGTGAGGTTATCAGCGTAACCATGGATGAGGGCAACAAGAGCTGCCGTGTTATCGTTCCCGATGGTCAGCTCAGCCTTGCCATTGGTAAGGAAGGACAGAATGTTCGTCTGGCTGCCCGTCTCACCGGCTGCAAGATTGATATTAAGCCCCTGAGCCAGGCTGAGGAACCCGTCACGGAATGAGGGCTCTGCCTATGCAGAAAAAAACTCCCATGCGGCAGTGCTTAGGCTGCCGTGAAATGAAAGCAAAAAAGGAACTGATTCGCGTGGTTCGTTCCCCGGAAGGGGCCGTGAGTCTGGACTTTAAGGGCAAAAGCCCCGGACGGGGTGCTTATGTCTGCCCCCGGCCGGAGTGTTTGAAAAAGGCTGTTAAGTCCAAGGCCCTGGAGAGAGCGCTGGAGGTTAAAATTCCCGAAGAGCTCTACCTGACCATGCAGGAAAGATCGGAGGCGGACCATGCATAAAGCACTGAATCTGCTGGGGCTGGCCAAAAAGGCCGGCTGTCTGGAAATCGGTGAAGAGTCCGTCGTCGCGGCTGTGGAGCGGGGCAAGGCCCGTTTGCTCCTTAGCTCGGCGGATGCTTCTGTGGGTTCCAAACGCAAAGCAGCCTATCTGGCTGAGGAATGCAATCTCATACATATAATTCTGCCCTTTACCAAGGCAGATGTTAGCGAGGCCGTTGGCCGTGGTGCCCCCGGCATCCTCGCTGTGACAGATATCGGCTTTGCCGCAGGCTTTGCGGAAAAGCTGTCGGAAACACATGGTGAATTCGCTGAGGTGAAGGATCGCCTGGCCCTGAAGAAAAAGCGGGCCGCAGAACGCAGAAGCGCCAAAAAGGCAGTCAGCACCAAGGGATACACCGGCGGGAAAGGAAGGTAATTCTATGAGTACCATGTTTAAGGTGAAACTGAACGAGGTTGCCAAGGCTTTTAATGTACCCACCAAAACCATCAGTGAGGTATATACCAAATACTTCGGCGCCCCCAAGAGCAGCTCCATCAATCTGGAAGAGGAGCAGCTGGACATGATTTTTGAATACATGACCCAGAACAACCAGATTGCTTCTCTGGAAGAGGTTTTTGCTGTGCCTGAAAAGAAGGCCGAGCCTGCCCCGGCCCCCGAGGCCAAGGCAGAAAAGCCCGCTCAGGACAAGGCAGGGGACAAGAAGCCCCAGCAGCAGGGCAAGCCCGGCCAGAACAAGCAGCACCAGCAGCAGAATAAGCCTGCCGGCGGCCAGCAGGGCGGCAATCAGCCCAAGAAGCAGGAGAACACCAACATCCCCACCCGTAAGGTACCCGAGAAGCGCGTTGTTGATACCTCCGGCGCTACCATTAACCTGTCCAAGTACGATGAGCATCTGGATTCTCTGGTGCCCGAGCGTGCTGAGAACATGAAGCGGGGCAAGGAGAAGTTCGGCAAGAAGAACCAGCAGCGCCAGAACAACAACGGCACAAAGCGCCGCCAGGAAGAGCGGGACCGCATGCAGAAGCTCCAGCTGGAGATTGCCAAGAAGGCTCCCCTCAAGGTTATGATTCCCGATGAAATCGGCGTAAGCGACCTGGCCTCCCGCATGAAGAAGACCGGCGTTGAGGTTGTTAAGCAGCTGATGAAGCTGGGCGTCATGGCCTCCCTCAGCGATATCATCGATTACGATACCGCTGCTTTGGTTGCCATGGAGCTGGGCTGCAAGGTTGAGCGTGAGGTTGTGATTACCATTGAAGAGCGCCTCATTGACGACCACGAGGATTCCGCTGAGGAGCTGGAGCCCCGTGCCCCTGTTGTTGTTGTCATGGGCCACGTTGACCATGGTAAAACCTCTCTGCTGGACCGCATCCGCAAGGCCAACGTTGCCTCCGGTGAGGCCGGCGGCATTACCCAGCACATCGGTGCTTACCGTGTGCAGATGAACGGCAGCCCCATTACCTTCCTGGATACCCCGGGTCACGAGGCCTTCACCGCCATGCGTGCCCGCGGTGCCATGGTTACGGATATTGCCATTTTGATTGTTGCTGCCGATGACGGCATCATGCCCCAGACCGTTGAATCCATCAACCACGCCCAGGCTGCCGGCATCCCCGTTATTGTTGCCATCAACAAGATGGATGTTCCCGGTGCCAACCCCGAAAAAATCAAGCAGCAGCTCACCGAGTATGAAATGGTTCCCGAGGATTGGGGCGGTGAGACCATCTGTGTTCCCATTTCTGCCAAAACCGGCATGGGCGTTGACACCCTGCTGGAAATGGTATCCCTCACTGCCGAAATGCAGGAGCTTAAGGCTAACCCCAACCGCAGCGCCAAGGGTACGGTTATTGAAGCCCGTTTGGACAAGGGCCGCGGCCCTGTCATGACGGTTCTGGTTCAGAACGGCACCCTGAAGCAGGGCGATGTCATCATCGCCGGCACCGCTGTTGGCCGTGTCCGCGTCATGACCAACGACAAGGGCAGCAAGGTTAACACCGCCGGTCCCTCCGTTCCTGTTGAAATTACCGGTATGTCTGAGGTTCCCAACGCCGGTGATGTCTTCAATGCCGTTGCCGATCAGCGCATGGCCCGTGAGCTGGTTGAGCAGCGCAAGGCCGAGAAGAAGAATGCCGGCTCCGGCATGGCCAAGGTCAGCCTGGAGGATCTCTTCTCCCGCATTCAGGAGGGCAACCTGAAGACCCTGAACATCATTGTCAAGGCTGATGTACAGGGCTCTGCCGAAGCCATCAAGTCCTCTCTGGAAAAGCTCACTAACGAAGAGGTTCGGGTTAAGGTTATCCACTCTGCTGTTGGTGCCATTAACGAATCTGATGTTATGCTGGCCGCCACCTCCGGCGCCATCATCGTTGGCTTCAATGTCCGCCCGGATTCCGCTGCCCGTGACTCTGCCGCCCGCAGCGAGGTTGACATCCGCATGTACCGCGTCATTTATGACTGCATCAACGAAATCAGCGATGCCATGAAGGGCATGCTGGCACCTAAGTTCAAGGAAGCTGTCATCGGCCATGCCGAGGTTCGTCAGACCTACAAGGTATCCCACGTGGGCACCATCTGCGGCTGCTACGTGCAGGATGGTAAAATCCAGCGTGGCTGCAAGGTCCGTGTGGTTCGTGACGGCATCGTGGTCTTTGAAGGCGAGCTGGCTTCTCTCCGCCGCTTCAAGGACGGTGTAAAGGAAGTACCCACCAACTACGAGTGCGGTCTGTCCATCGATAAGTTCAATGACGTTAAGGAAGGCGATATTATCGAAGCCTTTGTCATGGAGCAGATTAAAGACTAAAGAATTGGAGATCCCTTATGGCATCCAATAAGATTCAAAGAATTAATGAAGATATCCAGCGGGTTCTGGCCGACCGCCTTCGGGAGGTTAAGGACCCCCGGGTTCAGCAGGGCCTCATCAGCATCGTCACCGTTGACACCAGCGGTGACCTGCGCTGGTGCAAGGTTTACCTCAGTGTTCTGGGCCTGCAGAATCCCAAGGAATTTAAAAAGGGCATCAAGTCCGCCTCCGGCTGGCTGCGCAGGGAAATCGGCAATACCCTGAACCTGCGCTACACCCCTGAGCTGGTGTTCGTTCTGGATGACTCTCTGGAGCACGGTGCCCACATCAGCCGTGTGCTGGAAGAGATGGAAGAGAAGGAGAGAGCTGCTGAGCATGAATCTCTTGACTCTTGAACAGACAGCGGACTGGCTGCGCAGCCATGACCGCTACCTGATTCTGACTCATAAAAGGCCCGACGGCGATGCCCATGGCTCCGCCGGTGGCCTGGCCCTGCTGCTGAGGGCACTGGGGAAAACGGCTTATGTGCTGCCCAACCCGGAAACCACCGATAAATTTCTTCCCTATATCTCTCCCTACTGGGCGGAGGAAGGCTATGAGCCGGAAACCATCGTTACGGTGGACCTGGCCTCAGAGGGCCTTTATCCTGCCAACGCAGCCCCTTATCTGGGTAAGGCTCAGCTCAGCATCGACCATCATCCCAGCAACGGCGGCTACGCTGCTGCCACCTGTCTGGACGGCAGCCGTGCCTCCTGTGGGGAAGTGATTTATGACCTGCTGACGGTGCTGCAGCTGCCCCTGACCTTTGAGCTGGCACAGCTGCTCTACATTGCCGTATCTACGGATACCGGATGCTTTGCCTTTGCCAACACCACAGCCAATACCTTCCGGGTTGCCGGAGAGCTGGCCGCTGCCGGTCTTCCCATCGGTGACCTGAATCATATGCTTTTCCGTACCAAGTCCCGCCGCCGCTTTGAGCTGGAGGGCGAGATTATGAGCGGGGTAGAGTTTTACTTCGGCGGCCGCTGCGCCGTCATCACCGTCACCAAAGCCATGATGGACCGAACCGGCTGCACGGAAAACGACATGGATGATATTGCTGCCCTGCCCGGTTCCATTGAAGGGGTGCTTTGCGGCATTACCCTTCGTGAGCTGTCCGCAGTGGATGACTGCAAGGTCTCCGTCCGCACCACCGCAGCGGTGAATGCAAATGCTCTTTGCTCCGTTATCGGCGGCGGCGGCCATGCCATGGCATCCGGCGCATCCCCTAAGGGCATGACGGTGGAAGAGATGAAGCAGGCCCTGCTGAAGGCTCTGGCTGACATGCTTCCCCCGGAGGACCGGGAATGAACGGAATATTGATTGTCGACAAGCCCCAAGGCTGGACCAGCCACGATGTGGTTGGGAAGCTGCGGGGCATCTGCCGTGAAAAGCGTATCGGCCACGGCGGCACTCTGGACCCTTTGGCTACCGGGGTTCTGCCGATTTTTATCGGACGGGGTACCCGTGCCGTGCCCTTTTGCGAAAATGCCGAGAAGGAATACCTGGCGTCCTTCCGTCCCGGACTGGTGACGGATACCCAGGATATTACCGGCACCGTGCTGGAGGAAAGAGAGCCTGCCTTTACTGAGGCTCAGCTTTTTCAGGGCCTTCAGAGCTTGACCGGCCCCCAGCAGCAGCTTCCCCCCATGTATTCCGCCGTAAAAATCGGCGGCAAAAAGCTCTATGAGCTGGCCCGTAAAGGGGTAGAGGTGGAACGGAAACCCCGGTCCATTGTCATTTCCTCCTTTACCTGTCAGGGCAGGGAAGAGAACGGGGATTATCTCCTTCAGGTGGCCTGCAGCAAGGGCACCTATGTCCGCACCCTCTGCCATGACCTTGGTCAGCTTCTTGGCTGCGGCGGCTGCATGTCCGGCCTGCGCCGGGTTCGTGCCGGCCGCTTTACTTTGGCAGACTGCGTTACACTGGATGCCATTCAGGCGGCTGCGGCTGCCGGAACCCTGGAATCCCTGGTTCGCCCGGTGGACAGTCTGTTTGACTGCCCGGAGCATGTGGTTACCGGTTCGGCCCTGAAGCGGGTCCTCAATGGTAACGAGTTTTCTGTGGACCTGCCGGACAGTGACTATCGGGTGTATGACAGTGACGGCCGTTTTCTCATGCTGGGCACCTGCTCCGGCGGAATTATGAAAACGGTAAAAAGTTTCTTTTAAAAGTTGGTGAGAATCCATGAGTCAATCCCGCGTGATTGCCCTTGGTTTTTTTGATGGGGTTCATCTGGGTCATGCTGCCCTGCTGAACCGTACAGCGGAAATTGCCCGTGAAAAGGGCTTGGCTCCCGCTGTTTTATCCTTTGATGAGCATCCCCTCAGCCGTGTTCGGGGTACGGCAGTGCCCCTGCTGTCCCGTCCGGAGGAGCGTTCCCTGCTTTTCCGTGAGGTCTTCGGCATTGAGGAAACCATTATTCTGCATTTTGACAGCGCCATGATGCACATGCCCTGGGAAGAGTTCCTGACCCTTTTGGAAGAGGAATATCAGGTGGCCCATATTGTCTGCGGCCATGACTATTCCTGCGGCTACATGGGCCGGGGCAAGGCAGAGCAGATTGCCGATCACTGCCAAAGGGTCGGCCTTGGCTGCGATATCATTCCCCCGGTGGAGGTGGACGGCCTTCGGGTCAGCTCCTCCCTCATTCGGCAGTGCATTACGGAAGGGGATATGGATCAGGCTAACCGCCTTTATGGCCATCCCCATCTCATG
>JAKSQI010000046.1 GCA_024404215.1 Oscillospiraceae bacterium | reverse complement strand
CCGTAGTGGACTTTCACCACCAAGTCGTTGCCCATGCCGGGCACACAACAAAAAGCATCCCTATGACGGCTGCAAGAGCACATAGGAGCTTTTTGACGGTTAGCTTCTCTTTCAAAAAAAGGGGAGAAAGAAGCGTAACAATTGTGGGCTCCATATAGTAGCAGAGAGTCGCGGCAGCTACTGTGGTGCGGTTATAGGCTTCAAAAAGCAGAACCCAGTTAAGCCCGATTAAAGCTCCGGAAAGCAGCAAAAGCAGGAGTGTTCGTCTTCCGGGACTGCGAAAGATAGCTTTGTGGTTGAAAACAGCCACAAGAAAGAGAAAACATGAGCCGATAATACCTCGGGAAAAAGCAAGGAAGCCTGAGGAGAGGGGTAGAAAACGGCGGAAAATACCGATAGTACCAAAAATCAGCATGCTTGCAATAAATGCTGAAAAGGAATAGCTTTTGTTTTTCACAGTAAAATCCCCTTACAACTGTTTTATTTAGTATAACATAGCATATCCTAACGGAATAGAAACAATTTGACGATAATCAGCATATTTTTGAAATATAAAGTACAAAAAATTATTATGTATTTTGGAATCAATTAATGTGTATTCTGCTACGATAAAATGGTAACAATAAAAAAACGGCGTATTCTCATGAAGAAAAACTGGTACAAAACTGGTATATATAAGTTGCGCGATGGTTGATATTTACAAAAAACAAAGGATTTTACAAAAAATAAATTACAAAATTTTTGTTGTAATTTAAATGGATTTGAGTATAATAATATTAAGGGAGTTGTTAGTATGACCGACCAAATTCTAGAAAAGTGCAAAAAATACCAAAACCATTTTTCGGAACTTTTTAAGATTCCGTGTCATATTGTATGCAGCCCCAGTTCATCGGCTCCGGTTCTATGCGGGTCAGAAAACTCGGATTGCTTCTGCCACTGCTGTAACTATGACAGTGACCATCACGATTTACTGGCAACCTGCTTCTATGGGTGTAATGAGGCTAACCGTTGGAATGGCAAATATGTTTATTACTGTCCCATGGGATTGGTTTTTGTAGCCTCATCCATCACCTCGGAGGATCACAACGTTTCCGGAGGTTTAGTCCTTGGCCCAATAGTCATGGGTGAAAACCAGGATGTAGTTTCGGACCTGCCGGTGACTGGTAGGGAAGAGGAAATTCTTAAGCTTCCTTCATACAGTCCCAAGGATATCCATCATATATCTGAGCTTCTATGCTGCGTGGCATCAGAAATATCCGGTATAGATGAACAGAAATACCGCAACCTTCTTTATGACCAAGAACAGGTTTTAAAAGATATTTATATGGCAAAGACCTTTTATGAGGATTCTGCATCACAAAATGCGGAATCACTTTTGTCCTATGAAAAGGTTCTTCGGGCTGCTGTCCTGCAGGGTGAGAAGACAGTGGCTCTGGATATGTTGAATGAGGTTTTGGCCAGAGTATACGTTTACAGTAATTATGACATCAATTCCATAAAGGCACGTATGTTGGAAATGCTGGTAATTCTTTCCCGGGCAACTATTGAAGCTGGTGCCGACACCAATGAGATTTTCCGTCTTTCGGAAAGCTATATTATGGAAATTGAGCGCAGCAGTGATGTGGATCAGCTGGCTGTTTGGATTTCTGATATTGTCCGTCGCTTTATTATTCAAGCTTTTGACCTTGCCCAGGTAAAGCACTCGGATGTTGTCTATAAGGTCACCAATTACATTCGAAAGAATTGCCATGAGAAGCTGACCTTGGATATTTTAGCCAGAGAGGTTTTCCTCAGTAAATCTTATCTCAGTTCAATATTTAAGGCCGAAACCGGCGTCAGTCTGACCGAGTATATTGCTAATATTCGTATTGAAAAAAGCAAAAAGCTTCTCACGACAGAAGGTGTGGCCATATCGGAAATCGCCCAGGCCTGTGGCTTTAAAGACCAAAGCTATTTTTCTAAGGTCTTTAAAAAGGAAACCGGAATTTCACCGAAAAAATACCGAAAGAATTATTTTGGCGTTGATATGGATTAAAAGAACCGCAGCAAAGGCTGCGGTTCTTCTGATATGGAAAAAGGCCGGTGCGTAAGCACCGGCCTCAAATAACTTTGTCAGCGAAGAATTACTCGCCCATAGCCAGCTTCTTAGCCATAACGGCAGCAGCACCGGCGTCGGGAGTGTAAGCATCAGCACCGATTTCATCAGCGAAAGCCTGGGTGATGGGAGCGCCACCAACCATGATCTTAACCTGCTCCTTGCAGCCGGCGTCGATCATAACCTGAACGGTGTTACGCAGAGAATCCATGGTGGTGGTTAGCAGAGCGGAAGCACCAACAACCTTGCAGTCGGGGTTAGCCTTGATAGCTTCAACGAACTTCTCGGCAGGTACGTCTACGCCCAGGTCCAGAACCTTGAAACCAGCGGACTCAATCATCAGACCAACCAGGTTCTTACCGATATCGTGCAGGTCACCGGCAACGGTACCCAGAACATAGGTGCCCATGGAACCAACAGCGTCACCAGCCAGATGGGGCTTCAGAACTTCTACGCCCTTCTTCATGGTCTTAGCGGCAACCAGCATTTCGGGAACGAAAATCTCGTTCTTCTGGAACTTGTCACCAACAACGTTCATGGCACCAATCATGCCCTCGTTCAGAATGGCGTTGGGATCGCAACCAGCGTCAATAGCTTCCTGAACCAGACCCTGAATCTTCTTTACCTTACCGCTTTCTACGGCAGCTGCAACTTCTTCGATTTTAGACATGTCATTTTCCTCCAAATTAGTTATTCTGATATTTTAAGCTTGAGCGAGCTTACAAAAATTGGATAGAAGCAAAAATTACTTCTTGGGCTGAACACCGAACAGGTCGTTACGGTATGCAGAAATGTATTCCATGCAGAAGTCATCCAGACCCAGCATAGCTTCAGTAGCATAAATCATGCCCAGCAGACCGCGGTCCAGAGGATCCAAAACGCCGCTGTCCAAACCGGAGTTCATGGCCAAAGTGCAGAAGCACTGATTCAGAACCTTACGAGAGGGCAGGTTGAAGGAGATATTGGAGATAGCACCGGTGATGTGAATATCTTCATATTCTTCACGAATCTGCTTGATAACATCAATAACCAGAGAGATACCGTCGTCAGCAGTGCAGAGCATCTCTACCAAGGGGTCAATGTGAATGCGGCTGGGAGCAATGCCGTATTCCTTGGCCTTTTCCATGATCTTGTGGAAAACTTCAATACGACGGGCGGCAGTGGTGGGGATACCGGAATCATCGCTCAGCAGAGCAACTACATCCCAACCCGGATTGTCGCGGACGATGGGGAAGATAACGTCCATCTTGTCGCCTTCGCCGGAAACGGAGTTAATCAAGCCTCTCTCCATGCCCTTTTCCATGCAGTACTTAGCAGCCTCAACGCAGGCTACGGGGTCGGGAGAGTCAACGCAGATGGGCATATCGCAAACATCCATAACGTTGTCAATCATCCATTTCATGACTTCAACTTCGCCGTCCTTAACGGAAGCGCAAACATCAATGTAGTCCTTGTCTTCATCCAGAACATCGGCCTGCTTCTTGGCGATATCGCGGATGTACTCGGGATCGTGAGCAGCAATGGCAGCTGCACACTTGGGAATGGAACCATTCAGTTTCTCAGCAATAATAATCATTGGTGGTTAGCTCCTTCATTTTGAATTCTGATGTATCCTTTGTAAGGGCTTTTATGGCAAGGCATAAAAACGCATACTTACAAAATTAACTGATAGAAATTTACTATATCTTGGGGCTGATGTCAAGGTTTTCCTCATTATTTCTTGTTTTATTTTGCATTATTATAATAATATTTAGAAAAACCATAATATTATTATAATTTACCATGAAAGGGTTGCTTTAGGGATTTGTGTTATCTTCAGCTTCCTCTGGGGCGACTTGCAAATCCGTGTTTATTGCGGCTTCGGTATGTTTGTCTGTCTCCTCCAGTTCCAGAATTTCTACTGTAATATCATTATCATCTTCTGGCTCAGCGGTAGGATTCTCCATAATCTCAAGCTCCTTAAGCTCTTCTTCGCAGGCCATGTTCTTTTCCAGAAGCGCGGTGATTTCTTCGCAGGTTTGCTTCATCATGACATCCGGGTCATCTTTTTTTACGCAATAATAGAGGCTGCCCAAATCGGTATATAGTTTTTTGATTTCACTGCCGTTTCTGGCCAGCTCTGCACGAAGACGAGCTTTTTTTGCCAGAATGCGAGCTTTTTCCTCTGCGCTGTCCTTCAATAGAAGGGCTTTTTCCAGCAACAGGCCGGCGGTATCGGCTGCCTTTTCCTTCCATTCATTTAGGTTGATGCGTTCACTCATGGTTTGAATCCTCCTTTGTTCCGATAACGACCTCTTGAGAGAGGCATTCACTTTGATTGGCATTTTCTGTGTCGCTCATTATGGGGGTGTCTGTCAGTATTTCCTCTGGGGGATGGTTCGCTTGCTCTTTTCGGATACTTCTTCCGCTTTTAATACAATACAAATACAGGATAACAGAAAGGATAAAGCATACAGCAGCCATCAACTGCGATACACGGATTCCGCTTTGGCCCAAATAAAGGCTGTCTGTTCTCAAGCCTTCAATAAAGAAGCGTCCAAGGCCGTACCAATCCAGGTAAAGAAGGAAGATCTGACCGCTGAATCTGCGGTGTTTTTTGGAAATCCGGTGGAGAAGGATAAAACCCAAAAGATTCCACAGGGATTCATACAGAAAAGTGGGGTGAACATAACGGATGCTGCCATCCGCAAAATGGAGCCCCATGCGGCAGAAAACGGTTGTATCTCGACCAAAGGCTTCTCGGTTCATGAAGTTTCCCCAACGGCCGATGCATCGACCGATAAGAAAGCCGAGACTGGTGACATCCAAAAGATTAAAAACAACAATCTTTTTTATTTTACATACAAGGATTATGGCCAGGACGGCAAAAAGAATGCCACCGTAAATAGCCAGGCCGCCTTCCCAGATTTTAATGATATTGCCCCACTTGCCGGCACCGAAATAATCGCCGGGATTAAATACTACGTAGTATAGTCTGGCACCAATGATTCCGGCCGGTGCAGCAATCAGCAAGACATCCAGAATGTTATCCTGAGTTAGTGAAAAATCCTTGCTTCGTTTGAGTCCATAGGTTACGGCCAAAACAAAGCCAATGGCAATGATAACCCCGTACCAGTAAATGCTTTTTCCAAGTATTGTGAAGTGAGTAGAGGGGTTAATGAGGAAGCCCTCCCCAAGCATGGGGAAGGAAATGGCTGGATAGGTCATATAAGCAGTAACTCCTGTATACAGTAGTATGCCTCCGGTACCGACTGAAGGCTATTGGGTAAAATGCTTGGGAGAGAAAAAAGAGAATGCTTTATCGGGGGGTGTAGACATTTTTGAACACGGTCCAGGTTTTCTTCATTCCGGTCAGGAAGGGCGTATAGTGGTAGCCAAAAACTTCTGTAACCTTCTCGCCGGCATAAAGCAGGCTTTCATCCAGCGGCCAGGGTAAGGGGATGCTGCGCTCAAGAACCTGATCAACAGTTACAGAATAGGTTTGGTAGGGAATATCAGCGCATTCTTCCAATACCTTCATAAAGGAAGAGTAGGTTTGAGCTTCCGGCGAAGAAAGGTTGAACACTTGGTTAAAGGCCCGCTGGTCACCGATGCACAAGTTAACGATATCCGCTACGTCCATGACATATACAAAGCTGAAGGCAGAATCGGCATCCTGAGGAACAGGAATGGAGGCACCTTGACAGATTTGCTGAACATACCAGCTTTCACGGGGCGCATAGTTAAAGGGTCCGTAAATGAAGGCCGGTCGAAGTATGGTAAAGGGGATACCAGCCTCAGCACAGATGGTGCGAAGCTCAACCTCAAGAAGGCACTTTTTGCGCACATAATCGTCTACGGCACCTTCGTTAAAGTCTCTTGCGGACAGAATGTCAGCCTCCTCGGTTTTCATGGTGCAGCCGTTGTTTTTGTACACACTGGATGTACTGATGAAAATATACTGCTTGATACGTCCTGGCAGAGCTTTCACAATGGCAGCTATGTCGTTAGGCTCATAACCGCAGAAATCAACAACTGCATCAAAAACCATGCCCTCCGGAAGCAGGTCGGGAAGCCTGTCTGCTTCGTGCCGGTCACATACATACTGACTGATGTTGGGCAAGCCTGACAAGGGGTGACGTCCGCGGTTAACCAGATGCAGATGCAAATCGGTTCGCTGAGCTTCACCGCGGCTGGTTAATATGGAATGAACGCGGCCGGCAAAGTAGGTGCCGCCAATGACTAGTATTTGTTTCATGATCAATACCTCGTTTATTCATAGGTTGCAGGCAGAGAACGAATGGTTGGATGAGTAATTCGATTGCGAACCTCTTCCCCGTGGGTGGAGAAAAACCAGTCGTTTGAGGAAGTCAACCCCTGGGCCAGCAGCTCCTGATGGAGCAAGGAACAGATACGGTCTATGATTTGCTGCTGTTGTTCCTGGATATCTTTGCCGAGCCCGGCAAGAGTGGTCAATTGATTCAGCAGGGGGGCTATATCGCTGCCCAATGCAGGCAGAGAGCGTAGCATGCGGTTTTCCCATTTATAGTAAGGACGATATACCCGGTTAAGCAAAAATACCAGGCCGGTAACAGCATCAATGAAGCGGGCAACGGTTGTATATACCGTTACTCCCTCGCCTCGGGCGGCCATTCGCTGCAGATTGTATTGCCCGGTCTGGGCAATGGCCATGCATTTCGCTGAGATTTTCTTTTTTCGGTAATCCTCAGGATAATGGGAAAGAAAGCGGTTACGGATAGCGGTATACTCACCGGCATTGTCCATAAAGACCTCGCCGTTGACACACATGGCAAGATTGCTTTCAGGAATGCGGAACCATTGCAAAATGTCATCCGGAACATCCGACACTCCAATCAGCTGCTTAAAAAAATCCCCGCAGGTGGTAACGGTTACGGAAGCACCATATTGGGACTGTTCTCGCCTGTATAGAGGGGGGTTAAAGGTCATAAGTGTGTTTTTCCACTGAATCAGTTCCGGAATTCGGCTGCGGTCTGCTTCCTGAACCCATAGAAAAAAATCAATGCCCCAGTCATGGTCTCGGGAGCTTGCGTCATCAAAGCCAAAGCATTCGGAACCATTGCCTGCCAAACCAGC
The DNA here is from genome assembly GCA_024404215.1 of Oscillospiraceae bacterium. Taxonomy (GTDB): domain Bacteria; phylum Bacillota; class Clostridia; order Oscillospirales; family Oscillospiraceae; genus Alloscillospira. The sequence goes on along the minus strand of JAKSQI010000046.1, from coordinate 3,310 downwards.
CGCCAAACGTGGAAATAAATCCGGAAAACTCTCCTTCAGCTTAGGCATGGCTACTGACAAAAAATAGTTCCGGGAAAGGCTCAAACCGTTTTCAGCCATTTTCAGCACCAGCGGCAGGGGGCCGGGCCGAATTCAACGGGCTGAGCTTCGGCATACTTACGGTTTTGCGCCTCTGCCTTTTCCAGCGAATCATAGCCATAATGAGCGACACTATATTCCAGTATAATGCGAGCCAGGCTTTTTCCTTCGGATTCCAGATTGCACAGGTGGCTCCAAAGACACTTAAGGGTATTTAACGAATAGGTGTAGAGTTCGCCCTTTTGATAGGTTTCCACAGAGATGAAACCGCCGAAATCAGCCGCGGAGTAGAGAGGGCGGCCGGCGCCGGCAACATAGGGGTATTCCTTGTGCAGAACGACCGTTTGCTCGATCATTTTATCGGTAATCTTTTGAGCCAACTCCAAAGCTTCGTCACAGGGGTAGACCACCCGGAGAACCAACTCTGCATATTCTCTTGGCTGTGTGGTTTTCATCATGTGGATATATTTTTCCATCACCAGGTTACGCCCCTGCTTCGTGGCTGCTTCCACATCCCGGTAGTAGCTGTCTACTGTGGCGTCATCCCAGGAAAGAAACTGGGCCTTGCGCATGCCGTAAAAGGTATCCGGATCCTCCTGGCAGCTGGCCTTGGGGCCACCCTCGTTAACAGAATGAAACATGCTCCATTCCATGCGAATTAAAGAATCAATTTTAGAAGCATCCATGTTTATGAAACCTCCGTTCTCGTATGATTAACTTATTTACTTCTGCATATCAGTATACGGTTCAAATGTTAAAAAATCAACCGGATTCCTGCATGCTCTCATGGCTCTTGTGCATGGGGATGACATCTTTACCGAAGCGGGTATGAAAAAACCCGCTGCCCGGAGGAGCAGCGGGAAAGAGCATTAATCCATGTAGCCTTCTGCGCAGAGAAGCTCAGCCAGCAGAACAGCGCCGCCGGCTGCACCACGAAGGGTATTATGACTTAGACACACGAACTTGTAATCGTACTGAGTGTCGGGACGCAGACGACCGATGGAAACGGCCATGCCGTTTTCCAAATTGCGTTCGCTCTTGGTTTGGGGATGGTCGGGCTCTGTAAAGTAATGGAGGAACTGCTTAGGAGCAGAGGGGAGCTCCAGCTCCTGAGCACGGCCCCTAAACTCTGCCCAAGTCTTTAGGATTTCTTCCTCTGTGGGCTTCTTATCAAAACTCATGAAAACCGCTGCCATATGACCGTCGGTTACGGGCACACGAAGACACTGAGCGGTGATACTGGGCCAACTAGCGTTAACGATTTTGCCGTTTTCAATGTGACCCCACAGCTTCATGGGCTCCCGCTCACTCTTTTCTTCCTCGCCGCCGATATAAGGGATTACGTTATCAAGCATTTCAGGCCAAGTAGCAAAATTCTTACCTGCACCGGAAATGGCCTGATAAGTGCATACCAAGGCCTTGCTCAAACCATATTTTTCGCGCAGGGGATTCAAAGCAGGGACGTAGCTCTGAAGAGAACAGTTAGACTTAACAGCGATGAAGCCGCGCTTGGTGCCCAAACGCTTGCGCTGGTCTTTAATGATTTCAATGTGACCGGGGTTGATTTCGGGAACAACCATGGGTACATCCTCCGTCCAACGGTGGGCAGAATTGTTGGATACTACCGGGCACTCAGCCTTGGCATAGGCTTCTTCCAAAGCCTGAATTTCATCCTTCTTCATGTCAACGGCGCAGAATACGAAATCAACAACGGAGGCGATTTTCTTAATATCGTCAGTTGCGTTCATAATGGTAAGAGCAGCGGCAGCGGCTGGAATGGGGGTTGCCATCATCCAACGGTCGGCTACAACTTCACCATAGGGCTTTCCGGCGCTTCTGGCACTGGCAGCCACAGCCACGAGTTCAAACCAGGGGTGATTTTCCAATAGGGAAACAAAACGCTGGCCAACCATGCCGGTTGCGCCAATTACACCAACTTTATATTTTTTCATGGTACTCCTCCTGAGTTGTAAGATTTAGCTTTACATGGTATAATGATTAAGGTAAAATATCGTGCATTGTTTTATAGATTACAATAATAGTGATGGTATTTTAAACATTTTAGCCTGTATCGTCAAGATGAATAATAGACAGGATTCGGGCTGATATCAAAGCATTTTTAAGGAGAACTGACTTGAAGCGTTCGGATTTTTTTTATGATTTACCGGAGGAACGCATAGCTCAAACACCGGCCGAAAAACGGGACAGATGCCGCTTGATGGTAATGGATCGTCAGAGCGGAGAGCTTGAGCATAAAGAGTTCTTTCAACTGACAGAATTCCTGCGGCCGGGAGATTGCATGGTGCTGAATGATTCCCGTGTTTTGCCGGCCCGCTTGTTTGGAAGCAAGAAAACCGGTGCGGCCATAGAGGTGGTCCTTCTGCGGGATCGTGGTAATAATGTTTGGGAATGCCTGACTCGGCCCGGAAAAAAGACCCGGGTTGGGGCCGAAATCCTTTTTGGCGAAAACCAGGAACTGATAGGCCGTGTTGTGGATGAAATTGAAGGCGGAAATCGACTGATTCAGTTTGAATTTGACGGTATTTTTCTTGAGATTTTGGATAAGCTGGGGAATATGCCCTTGCCGCCCTACATCCACGAGAAATTGGATGATCCGGAGAAGTACCAGACGGTTTATTCTAGGGAAGCTGGCTCAGCGGCTGCACCCACAGCCGGGTTGCACTTTACACCAGAGCTTTTGGAACGAATACGGAATATGGGAGTGGAAATTCATTTTGTTACTCTGCATGTTGGTCTGGGAACTTTCCGCCCGGTAAAAGCCGAAAACATTGAGGATCATGAAATGCATGCAGAATTCTGCATCATTTCGGAGGAAACAGCGGCAGCTGTCACAAAAGCCAAGCAGGAAGGACGCCGAGTGATTGCTGTAGGCACTACCTCCTGCCGGACGCTGGAATCCCGGGCAGAGGAGGATGGCAGCCTAAAACCTTATGCAGGCTTTACCAATTGCTTTATCTATCCCGGCTATCAATTTAAAACGGTGGATGCTCTTGTTACAAATTTCCATCTGCCGGAAAGTACATTGATTATGCTGGTATCAGCCTTGGCTGGAAGAGAAAAGGTTTTGCAAGCCTATAATACAGCGGTAGCCATGGATTATCGTTTCTTTTCCTTTGGCGATGCCATGTTTATACATTAAATTAAGGAGACTGCTATGTTTCAGTTATTAAAAACTGAAGGTAAAGCTCTTCGCGGGGTGCTGGAAACTCCG
>JAKSQI010000045.1 GCA_024404215.1 Oscillospiraceae bacterium | reverse complement strand
CTTCTCTCCGCTGCACGGTTTTTAAAGGTTTGGTATAAATTACAGCCAACCACCGCCAAAAGAACGATGCAACCGCCAACCAAGGCCAATGGAGCTAACAGTTCTCCAAAGCAGAGAGCTACCAGCAGAGGGTTGACGATTGGCTCCACTGCATTGATTAAGGATGCCGCTACCGGCCCGGTATGTCCGGTTCCTTCCGCAAAGAAAATGTAGGCCACCCCCACCTGAATCACGCCCAGGGCAAGAACAGCGCCCATCACAGGCAGCCCTCTCTCGGTTTCTCTTATGGCAAGAGGACCAAGGGCTACCCCGGACACCACCTGCCCCAATAACAGAGCTGACAGCGTATCCCCTTGCTCAAAGGAATTCAAAATAACGAGCCCGGCATAAAACACACCGGATAAAACCGCCAGCAGGTTCCCGAGTCCATTGCCCGCTGAAAGGCTGTCAAAGAAGAAGCATAAGATTCCAACCAGGACAGCAGCAAGCGTCACCAGTTCCTCTTTCTTCGGCTTTTGATGAAAGAAAAGCGCCATCATCAGAATAATCCAAATGGGTGCCGTATACTGAAGCACAATGGCATTGGCCGCCGTTGTCATTTTATTTGCCGCCACAAAAAGGGTGGTTACCCCCACATAGCATACCGCCCCAAAGAAGGTAAAACGGTTGAAGCGGAGGCGATGACGGGTCAACAGCAGATAGCTCCCTACCACAAGGGCTGCCAGCAGATTTCTAACCCCATTGATGGCCAGTGGGGGCCAGGGAATCCACTTGCAAAGCAGGCCCCCGGTTGCAAAGCAAAGGGAAGCCCCCAGCATCATCATCGGTCCGTAGCTTCGGCTGTGCTCTTTCCTGTTTTTATCCATAAAAGCAACCTTCTCCTGACGTCTTTGTTTCTGAAGTATACTACCACGATTCTTTTCCCGGGTCAAACCGCCCATGCTTGACAAGCATCCCCGGGGAGCATACAATTTTAAGCACACCATACAAAGGAGATATGCATATGAATGAAAGTACCCGGGCCATGCTGGACACTCTGGCACGCCTGATTTCCATTAATTCCGAACGCACAGCCCCGGTGGAGGGCAAGCCCTTCGGCGTGGGGCCCGCTGCTGCCCTGGCAGAGGCCCTGTCCATCTGCGAGGAGATGGGCTTCCGCACCCACAATCTGGATAACTACTGCGGCTGGGCCGAATTCGGCGAAGGGGATGAGATTATCGGCATTGCCGGTCATTTGGATGTAGTTCCTGCCGGTGAAGGCTGGGATACCGATCCCTTCACCATGGCCCTTAAGGGTGACCGGGTTTACGGCCGGGGCGTCAGCGATGACAAGGGCGGTGTTGTGGCAGCACTCTATGCCATGAAGCAGCTGCGGGACAGTGGTCTGAAGCCCACCAAGCGAATTCGTCTTATCATGGGCACAGCCGAAGAAACCGGTTCCGAATGCATGGACTATTACTGCGCCCATGCTGAACCTGTTTCCTGCGGCTTTACACCCGACGGCGCCTTTCCCGGTATCCATGGGGAAAAGGGCGGAACCTCCATGCTGGTTCGCAGCAAGAAGACAAAGCTTCTGTCCATGAAGGGTGGCTTTGTGACCAACGCCGTCTGCAACCGCTGTGTAACTGAGCTTCCTGCTGACGCTGTTGATCAAGAGGCCCTCCGTAAGGCTCTGTCCGAGACGGCCCTCCCCTCCTTCACCCTTACCTGCCAAGAGGACCGTTTGATTATTGAGGCCGTGGGCGTTTCCGCCCATGCCAGTACCCCCCTGCTGGGCGTCAATGCTGCCGGCTGCACCATGCAGGCCCTGGCCGCTGCCGGCATGGAGGATGACTTTGTCAGCTTTTATAATGACCGCATCGGTACAGCCTGTGACGGCTCTGGCATTGGCCTGAAGCTGGTTGACGAATGGGGTGACCTGACCCTGAACAACGGCATTGTAAAAACCGAGAACGGCGTTATCACCTGTACTTTGGATCTCCGCACCCCGGTAACCGTTTCCGCTGAAGAAATTCGCAGTGCCTGCGCCCCCTATCTGGAGGACCAGCGGGGCTGCATCACCATTGAGAGCATCGGCAAACCCCTTTTCTTCCCTGCGGATTCTGATTTGGTCAAGTGTCTGCACAAGGCCTACGTAGATGTTACCGGTGACACGGAAACCCAGCCCATGGTTATCGGCGGCGGCACCTACGCCAAGCATGTTCCCGGCATTATCGCCTTTGGCTGCGCCTTCCCGGATACAGACAATCACATTCACGATGCTAACGAGTTTCTGGAAATATCTGAGTTGGAGCAGCAGGTCGCCATCTATGTTAAGGCAATTGAAAACCTGCTTGCCGTGTAATCCAATAACCCATCTACAGCCCCGCCTTGACGGGGCTGCGAGTCTTGTACTGGCATCAGCTATGCTTCTGTGCTACAATACAGGCGGAGGGATAAAACATGAATAAAACCGGCTTTGGTTTTCTGCGTTTGCCCATGGTGGAAGAGTCCTTTGATTACGAAGCTGTTTGCCGGCTGACCGACAGCTTTTTAAACCGAGGCGGGCGAATTTTTGACACCTGCTGGACTTACCTCAACGGACAAAGTGAGGCCGCCATACGGGACTGCTTAGTCAAGCGCTATCCCCGCGACAGTTTTGAGCTGTGCGATAAACTTCCCGGGTATCAGTGCCACTGCTACGACGACTGCCTTACCTACTATCAGGATTCCCTGCAGCGCTGCGGTGTCTCCTACTTTGACATATATATGCTGCATGGCTTGAATCAGGCAAATTATGATATTGCGCGTGAACAGGATCAATTTCGCTTTTTGCGCTGGGTGAAAGAAACCGGCGGTGCACGCGCTATTGGCTTCTCCTATCACGACAGCGCTTCCCTGCTGGACGAAATACTTACCGCCCACCCGGAAACAGATGTGGTTTTGCTCCAACTGAACTATTTGGATTGGGACAGCCCCGGTATTGAAGCCCGCAAAAACTATGAAACCTGTCTCCGCCACGGCGTAAGGGTTATGGTCATGGAACCGGTCAAGGGCGGGACTTTGGCCAGCCTTCCGGAGGAAGCCGTTGAACTTATGCAAGCCGCACATCCCGGCTGGACGCCCGCTTCCTGGGCTATCCGTTTTGTTCACAGTCTGCCCGGCGTGTCCTGCTGCCTCAGCGGTATGAACGCTGTATCTCAAATCGAAGAGAATCTCACTGACTTTGTCCCTCTCACCAACGAGGAACAGGACGTATTAACTACTGCCGCTGCCATTATCCAGCGGCAAACCGCCATTGCCTGTACCGGATGCGGCTATTGCATCCCCCATTGTCCGCAAAGTCTCCTCATCCCGGACTATTTCCGCCTTTACAATGAATTGGCCCGTGCCCCTAAGGATGACTGGAAGCTTCTGCCAGCCTATCAGCAACTGATAAAAACTCATGGCCGCGCTGAGGACTGTATTGCTTGCGGCAGCTGCCAACAACGCTGCCCCCAGAAGCTGGATATCCCGGGCTGGATGAAAGCCATCGCTCCCGAGTTGGGCAAAAACCCTTATTAAGCCACTTTTGTTTTTTGGAGAGGATACCACATGCATCAGGATAACTATGAGATAGCCAAGCAGCGCGCCAGAGAGTACTTCTTGACCATGAGCCAGCAAGATATTCACCGCCGCCCCTTTCTCACCGCCAGCGGAGACTACTTTTATACCGTCATGCTGAATCAGCCCTGCCGGGTGGACCGTTGCTCCGGTTTGGTGGAATTGCAGAAAAAGGATGGCAACTGGCGGGAAGGGGATTTTAATGTTGCCCTCACCGTTTATGACCTGCTCTGCTATTCCAAACCCGACGCCCACCCTTCCGCCGAGTATGTATCCATTAGCCAGATTAATCCAGTCTTTACCGCATCGGACAACGGCAGCTTCTACACCAGGCTGGCAAAAGCGATAGACAAAAATCCCTCTCTGTTTACCCAAATCTGCTCTCATCTGGGGGGCGTCCCTGCCAAAGCACCGGGAGATTTAGCCTTTTTGCTCCCCCTAACAGATTTTCTCTCTGTGGTTCTGCAATTCTGGGAAGCGGATGAGGAATTCCCTGCCACCATCTCGGTTTTGGTTGACAGCAGCATTTTAGACTTTATGCATTTTGAAACCGTCTGGTACGCCCTTGGGCACCTGACAGGCAAAATTATGTCTTTGATGGAACCGGCTTCTGCCTGATTTCGCCGTCTGCCGCATAGGCAGGCGGCTTTTGTCATCCCGACAGCTATTTCCACTTGTCTTTCCGGCGATAATATGGTATGCTCACTCTGCAAATGAATCAGGACCCGAAGAAGCATGCTGAATCTCAGGAAACTGCATGGGGAGGGTTCTCCGGAGAATCCCGTTTTAAACGGGTGCCGAAGGGGGAAGGCACAAAGGCGTGCCGAATCTCTCAGGCAAAAGGACGGAGCAGGCATTTTGGGGTCCGGACTCCCCACGCCTCACCCCCTTCTTCGGAGCTGCCAGCAAGGCAGCTTTTTTGTTTGTAATGAGAGAGAAAGGGTAATATTTATGCTGCAAATCGTTCAAACTATCAACTCCTATCTGTCCGACTATGTTCTGGTCATTCTGCTCATCGCCGTGGGTCTTTGGTACTCTGTCAAAACCCGCTTTGTGCAAATCCGCTGCTTTGGTGAGGGTATGCATAAGGTATTTGGCAACCTGACCCTAAAGGGTGAAAAGCACACAAGCGGCATGACCTCCTTTCAGGCCTTGGCAACCGCCATTGCCGCTCAGGTTGGAACGGGTAACATCGTTGGCGCTTCCGGCGCCATTCTGACCGGCGGTCCCGGCGCTATTTTTTGGATGTGGGTCATCGCCTTCTTTGGAATGGCGACCATCTATGCAGAAGCAACGCTGGCTCAGCAGACCCGGCAAACCGACAAGGACGGCAATGTGGCCGGCGGTCCTGTTTACTACATTACCCACGCTTTTAAAGGCGGATTTGGTAAATTTCTTGCCGGTTTCTTTGCCGTAGCCATTATTCTGGCACTGGGCTTTTTCGGTTGCATGGTTCAGTCTAACTCCATTAGCTCAACCTTCTCCACCGCCTTTGGACTTCCCGGATGGGTCGTCGGTGCCGTTTTGGTTGTTATCTGCGGCCTCATCTTTTTGGGTGGCATGCAGCGTTTGGCTTCCGTTACCGAGAAGGTGGTACCGGTTATGGCTGCTCTCTTCCTTCTTGGCGGACTGATTGTTCTCTTGCTCCGTATTCGCTATATCCCCGCAACGATCGGAATGATTTTCAAGTATGCCTTCCGACCGGATGCCATCATCGGCGGTGGTATTGGTGCCGCCTTGAAAATTGCTGTATCTCAGGGCGCCAAGCGCGGTCTTTTCTCCAACGAAGCCGGTATGGGTTCCACCCCTCACGCCCACGCCCTGGCCAATGTAGAAAAGCCCCACGATCAAGGCGTGGTAGCCATGATTGGCGTTTTCATTGATACCTTTGTCGTTTTGACTCTGAATGCCCTGGTTATCATTTCAACCCTCTACACCAAGGACGGCCTGCTTGCCTCCGGGGTGATTCCCGAGGGTATCGGAAAAGCCAATTTGGCTCAGACGGCCTTTGGAACGGTTCTTGGCTCCGACTTTGGTGCTGTTTTCGTTGCGGTCTGTCTCTTCTTCTTCGCTTTTTCCACCATCCTCAGTTGGAATCTTTTCGGCAAAATTAACATGAGCTGGATGTTTGGCAAAAAATCCACGATTGTATACACCATCATCGCTCTGGTCTTTATTTTCCTCGGCACACTGGCTTCCAACGATTTGGTTTGGGAACTATCCGACATGTTCAACCAGCTAATGGTAATCCCCAACGCCATTGCTCTGCTGGCACTGACCGGCTTGGTTGTGAAGGCTGTTAAGGCCGGAACCTCCCATCCTTCCAAATAAGCATCCTGCAGCCGCTATTGATTGACAGATTTATCTGAAATTTGCTATAATTAAGTGTTATTTTATAAAGCTTTCCCATGATATCGGCATTTTATCAGAAAGGGTTTTTCTATATGAACAAAATCATCATTCCCGAGGGCTACAAGCCCGCACTGGATGCCTACGACACCCAGCGCGCCATTGAGCATATCAAGCGTTCCTTCCAGCAGGAGTTCTCCTCCGAGCTGAACCTAAAGCGTGTTTCTGCCCCCCTCTTTGTAACCGGTGACTCCGGCCTGAATGACAACCTAAACGGCATTGAACGCCCCGTAACCTTTGATGTCCCCGCTCTGGGCGGCAAGGAGGCTCAGGTTGTACACTCTCTGGCCAAGTGGAAGCGTCTGGCCCTGAAGCGCTATAATTTTGCCGTAGGCAAGGGCCTTTATACCGATATGAACGCTATCCGCCGAGATGAGGAGCTGGACAATGTCCATTCCCTCTATGTGGACCAGTGGGACTGGGAAAAGATTATCACCCGGGAAGACCGCAATCTTTCCTTCCTGCAGCTGACAGTTCGGGCCATTGTCCGGGCCATCTGCGCCACCAGCGAGTCCATGCGGGCCCGTTACCCCCAGCTGAACATCAGCCTGAACCCCAACGTTGCCTTCATTACCTCCCAGGAGCTGGAGGATCTCTATCCTGACCTGACCCCTTCGGAGCGGGAAAACGCCTTTGTCAAGGAAAAGGGCACAGCCTTCATCATGCAGATTGGCGGGGCTCTTCGCTCCGGCAAGCCTCACGACGGGCGCGCCCCCGACTACGACGACTGGCAGCTCAATGGTGACCTTTTCTTCTGGCATGCCCCTCTGAATCGGGCCTTGGAGATTTCCTCCATGGGCATTCGTGTTGACGAGGAATCTTTGGCCCGCCAGCTGTCCATTGCCGGCTGTGAAGACCGCCGGGAGCTTCCCTTCCACAAAATGCTTCTGAACAGCGAGCTGCCCCTGACCATCGGCGGCGGTATCGGTCAGAGCCGTCTCTGCATGCTGATGCTGGGCTGCGCCCACATAGGTGAGGTTCAGTCTGCCCTGTGGGATGATGCCACGGTTCAAGCCTGCAGCGAAGCCGGCATCCCCCTGCTGTAATGCTCAAACGCTGTGCCGCCGGACTTATGGCTTTCCTCCTTTGCCTGAGCCTGTGTGCCTGTGCATCCAGTGACTATGAATACGCCTGCAAGCTGGAGCGGGCCGGTAACTATACCGCCGCTGCCAAAGCCTTTGAAAAGCTGGGCCGCTATAAGGACAGTGTCGACCATGCCACTGATTGCCGCCGGCAGGAGGCAGAGGCTGCCAAAGCAACCGGGGCTGCAGGCGAAGACGCCGCCGTTGCGTCAATTCAAACCTTAGAGGAGGATTGGATCAATCCTAACTCCGATCTGCTGGGCGACTGGTTTTTCCATCAGGACGGAACCCAGGATTTTCTGTCCGGCATGGAAAATGCCATGGAAGCCTATCCCGGCCTTTGGGATCTGTGCCACTACGACAGCTACCAGCTGACCTACCGGCTGAGCCTCTACGAAGACGGTAGCTTTACCTACTGTCTGGACCGGGATGCCATACTGGAGGTTGCGGATGCCATTATCGCTGCCACTGAGGAGGGAATGTCCCAATATTTGGTCAATCTGGTTACTGAAACCTATGCCAGCCAGAACATTCCGCTGGAACAGGTATATGCAGACCTGGAGGTTGATGGCATGGACGGACTTTTGAAATGGCTTCGTTATGATCCTGCCAAAATGACCTCCCGCATCATTCAGCGCAGCCGTTTTGAAGCTTCAGCCAACAAGGCCATCTTTACCGGCTCGTATCAGCTTACGGACAGCACCCTGATTCTCACCTGCGACAAGGGCACCGATATCCGAAGCTATAGCCTGAATCAAGAGAGTCTGACCCTGCAAGCTCAGGATAGTGCCTCTACCACCGACCTGATTACCCTAGCTGCAGAATACCCTTTAGTCTTCAGCCGCAGCTGATTCCCCATAACGAACTGAGCACATGGGCCGCCAGGCTGCCATGTGCTCTTTTTCCCCTTATCAATCCATCCTCCCGGAAAGGAGTTTCCCCATGCCTAAAGAAAAGCCCCGGGCTCCAGAGCATGCCCCCTCCCCCATGGCCTCCTTCATTTATCGCTTCGCCCCGGTTTTTTCCTTTATCATAACCGAACTGCTGAACCGCACGGATACTCATATAGCCATCCGTCCTTTAGCCTTTCTGGCCAACCTTCTGTGGTATCTGGCCTTTTATTTTCTGGCCTCCGTCCTCTCCGGCAGCCATCGTCGTATCGGCGCCTGCATTACCGCCTCTGTTCTGTTCCTGCTGGCTTTGATTAACCACTATACTCTGCGCTTTCGTGGGCGGACTTTGGCTCCTTCCGACCTGCTGCATAGCGGAACAGCTTTAAATGTAGCCCGCAGCTATGACCTGGCCCCCGACGGCTGGCAGCTTGCCGCCATTGCCCTGTTTGCTCTGCTTCTCTTTCTGTTGATTCGTTTTCCCATGCGGGGCCCCTCCCCCATGACAGCGGTCCGCCGTATCGTCCTCAGTCTGGCTCTGCTTTCTTTTTTCGCCGTCTTTCTCTTTACCTCCATCCCAGCTGATCTGGGTGTTTCGGAGAATGCCCCCCAGAGTGAAAACCGGGGCTTCATCAATGAGTTTTTCATCAGCCTGCGCTACAGCTTTCTCCACAAACCGGACCATTATACCGAGGAGACCGCAGAAGCCCTGCAGGAAGAAATCATGGAAGAAATGGACGAGGTTCTGGACGAAAGTACGGAAGCCGAGGCCGGTCTTACGGCGGTCAGCCCTGTCAATGTTATTGTAATCATGAACGAATCCCTGGCAGATTACTCCGTCTTTCCCGGCTTCTCCGCCTCTGAGGACCCCCTATCCTTCTATCACAGTCTTCCGGGGCACTGCATCACCGGCTACACAGTAAGCCCTGTTTATGGTGGCGGCACCGCCAACGCCGAGTATGAGTTTTTAACCGCAAACTCCTGCTCCTTCCTACCCGAGGGCTCCATCGCCTATCAGGAGTATCTTGACAGCGAAACCCCTTCTATGGCTGATTTTGCCCGGGAAGAGGACTACCATTCTTTGGCCTTTCATCCCTTTCTGGCCAGCAGCTGGAACCGGGAGGAGGCCTACGCGTTGCTGGGCTTTGATGAGCAGCTCTATGAGGAATCTGTTTCCGACGCTGCCTTTATCGGCAGCTACGTCTCCGATGCCTGCGATTACCGAAATCTGATTCGCATGACCGAAAGCAGCACGGACAAGCTCTTTCTTTTCAATGTGACCATTCAAAACCACGGCGGCTACGAGGAAGAGCGGGAGAATCTGGACACCGTCTTAACCCTTGCCCCGGAGCTGACAGAGGCTGACCCTCAGGCCGAAACCTATTTCAATTTGGTTCGGGCCTCCGATAAAGCGCTGGAGGAATTACTGGCCTATTACGCCACCTGCCCGGAGCCTACCCTGATTTGCCTCTTTGGCGACCACCAGCCAACCCTGTCCGAAGAATTTTACGATATCCTTTATGGGAAGCCGGAAGAGGAGCGAAGCGGACGGGAGAAGCTGCTGCGGTATACCACTCCCTTCCTGATTTGGGCCAATTACGAAATCCCGGTTCAATCCGGACTGACGGTCAGCATGCCGGAGCTTGGCATTCTTCTGGCGGATACTGCCGGCTTCAGCCGCAGCTATTACACCGCCATGCTGGCAGAAATATACGAGGAGCTTCCTGTTATTCACCGGTATGGTTTTCTCACAAAGGATGGCAGCTTTGCCTCCGACCGGGATTCCCTGAACTCCGCCCGCTGCAAAATGGTGGATGCTTGTGAAATTCTCCAGTACCACAGCCTTTTTGACCGCACGCCGGAGGATACCTTCTATCAGCCGGATGAAGCACTGGGAGAGTAGTCTGCTTCCTTCTGCATCAAAAAAGGGGCTGTCTCAAGAAAAAGAATTTCTTTAGAGACAGCCCCTTTTTTCAGCCTCGCAGGGTCAATAGGCTGGCAATTTGATTGACGATTTTTCCATCCCCCCGGTAGGAGTAAAGGGCATGGACATTGCATTTGGTGCAGACATTGGTCACAGCAATATGCTCCGGCTTCAAGCCGGCCTCCAGCAAGAGACGGCGGTTGGCCTCCCAAAGGTTCAAATGGGCCTTGCCGCCTCGCCGGAAGAGAATGCCCTCTCGGGCAGCCTCTCCAAAAGCAGCCTCCACTTCAGGAAGCAACTCATCTCCTATCTCATAGCAGTCCCCGCAGATGGAAGGCCCTATCCCGCAGAGGATATCCTCCGGACGGGAACCGTATTCACGGGCCATGGCCTCTACGGTAACCCGGCCGATTTTCATTAGGGTACCCTTGCGGCCGGAGTGAACCAATCCGATGGCTTTTTGAACCGGATCCAGAAAAAACAGGGGAACACAGTCCGCTGTATACACCAGCAGTGTGGCTCCGGGTACATTGGTAATCAATCCGTCGCAGTCATCCAGGTGGGGGGTGAAGAGACCGGCTCCGCGATCCTGTTCGGTGACTACATGGACAATGTCGGAATGGGTTTGCCGGGAAAGCACCAGATTGTCGGGCTGGAAGCCCAAGGCATTTCCCAGCCTGCGGTAGTTTTCCAGCACGTTCG
>JAKSQI010000044.1 GCA_024404215.1 Oscillospiraceae bacterium | reverse complement strand
GCAACCATAGCCGGCGGAATTCAGACCATTGAGCGGTTTCTTCCGGAATGCGATGGCAGTACTTTAGTCGTACTGGAATACGGCGGAAATGACTGCAACTACAACTGGAAAGCAGTTTCGGAAAACCCGGAAGGCAGTCATTCCTGTGCAGTGCCGCCGGAGGAGTATGTCAACCTAATGAAAAAAGCAATTGGAATGCTGAAAAGCCGAGGTTCTTCCGTTATGATTTCTACATTGGCTCCCATTCATTCCGAGCCTTTCCTGGATTTTATCAGTCAAGGCTTGTCCAAAAGAGGTATTCTGCGATGGCTGGGGAAGGTTGAGCGGTTGGGCCAATGGCAGGCTTATTACAGTGAACTGGCGCAGAAGGTAGCGCAGGGACTTGACTGCCCTCTTCTGCCTTTGCGGAAAGCGGCCATGGCGGTGGACTGGGAGAAGTTTCTCTGTGCGGACGGGATTCATCCAACAGAAGAGGGGCACCGTGTATTGAATGCTTTTGCGGTGCGTGAGCTGACATCCTTCTGCTGCATATAATTAGCCTGTTCATTGTATATTCCGTAACAAAAATCTTGGCACAGGTTCCCTTAGCTGTTATAATAAAACCATTAGTAAGCCCGCAGGGCAGCAAAGGGGAATAGCATGAACGAAAAAATGGATAAGCGGAAAGCTTTTTTGATGTGGAGCATTCTGCTGATTGCGATGGTTCAAATGCCGAATCTGGCATTGACACCGGGTATTAACAACATCAAAACAAACGTATTTCCGGATAAAAGTCTGGAAACCATTCAAACCATCATGAATATCCCCAATCTGATTTCGCCTTTTGTCACCATCTCCGTGGCCTGGCTGATCGGACGGGGGCTGTTTACCAAACGTGCTTCCATTATCGGCGGCCTCTTTTTGGTTGCCCTGACCGGTGCGTTGTCCTTAGTTTGCCATTCTGAGTTTTGGCATTTGGTGCTGCTTAGTATTTGCCTTGGCCTTGGGCTCAGTGGCTATATTTCCGCAGCTACCAGCTTGATTGTGGATAATTTCACGGAAAAACAACGACAGATGATATCCGGTTATCAAACCTCGTTCATTAATGGCGGCGGTATTATCATGAGCCTCTGCGGAGGCCTTCTGACTACCGTGATGTGGTATGGCGGCTATCTTATGCTGTTGCTGGCGCTGCCTGTTGGAATCATTGCTTTGCTGGCAATTCCTAAGGTATCACCGGTTAAGCAAGAGGATAAGACCACAGGCGTCAAGCCCAAGGCCAGTCGGCTGCCCGGGGATGTCTTCCTTTATGGTGCCTTCATTTTTGTATTTATGCTGGTGTACAACGTTATTGGCATGAATCTGTCTACCCATATGAAGGAAATGGGCAACTCTGCCATTGCAGGCTATGCAACGGCAATCCAAATGTGTGGAGGCGCTGTTTGCGGTATTTTCTTTGGCCGACTGTCTCGGAAGATTGGCGATTATACCACAGCCCTTTCCTTTACTGTTATTTTTGTTGGCATGACTTTGCTCAATCTTTTCCCGCAAAGTGTTCCGGTTACCTTCCTGGCGGTGTTTGTTGCCGGCGCCGGCATGAGCTTAATGCTGCCCCAGTGTATGTTCTCGGTGTCCAAGGTGGTTGATGAAAGCAATTCGGCTCTGGCTACCTCAATTACATCCTGCATTTGCCCGGGCTTTGGCGCTTTCCTGTCTCCAAAAGTGTTTACTCGTATTACTACGGTTCTCTTTGGGGATTCTACCGTACTGCGCTATCGGTTCGTGTCCTTTGTTGCATTGGCCTGTGCTATTGCTGTGTTTGCCATCATCACGGTTCGCAGCAAGCGTGGCCGCAAGCCCGTATAATTCTGAAACAGTGAGAATCCTGATGCCTGGCCTGCGCATCAGGATTCTTTATAAGGAGAGCCTATGATTAAACGCTTTTTATCCTACTATCGTCCTCATCGGCGGTTGTTTACCCTGGACATGTTGGCATCTGTCGGTGTGGCATTGCTGGTTTTGGCATATCCGGTGCTTACCAGACGCATGCTGAATCAGTATATCCCGAACCGAAACCTTACCATGGTAGCTTTAGCCGGCCTGCTTCTGCTGGGACTGTATGGTGTGAAGCTGGGGCTGAATTATTTCATTCAGTATCAGGGGCATATGATGGGCGTAGCCATGCAGGCCCAGATGCGCAGTGAATTATTTGCCCATTTGCAAAAGCTGCCCTTCTCTTTTTTTGATAGTCTGGAAACCGGCCGTATCATGAGCCGGCTCACCGATGATTTAATGGAAATCAGCGAACTTGCCCATCACGGGCCGGAAATGGTGATAACCTGTTTCCTTTCTTTGATTCTATCCTTTGCCTATTTGGCTTCTCTCCATATTTGGCTGACTTTAATTCTCTTCCTCTGTGTACCGATTCTGCTTGTCGTTGCCAATCGCCTGCAGGGACGCATGCGTAAAGCTTTTAGAGAAAGTCGGGTTGCAGTTTCCTCCATCAATGCAGCTGTGCAGAGCAGTGTTGCCGGTATTCGCATCACTAAGGCCTTCACCAATACCGTAAAGGAACAGGAAAAATTTGAAGCCGGCAATAAGGAATTCCGGGAGGCCCGCAGGGATGCCTACAGGGCCATGGCAGGCTTTCACAGCACTACAACCTTTATTACTGATGTCTTTAATGTGGCTGTTTTGATAGCAGGCGGAGTGTTTCTCTATCGGGGCAGTATAACCTTTGCCGATTACAGTGCTTTTATTGTTTCCATCAATCTGTTTCTGGCTCCGGTGAATAACATGATTCGATTCATGGAACAGTTTCAAAACGGTATATCCGGTTTTGAGCGTTTTACCGAAATCATGGATTTGGAACCGGAGAAGGATGATCCGGATGCTTTGGAACTACAGCAGCCCCGGGGCGAGATTTGCTTTGATGCCGTGACCAGCACCTATGGTGAAGAAGGAGATATTCTGCAAAAGGTCAGCATGACTATCCCACAAGGCAGCACCTTTGCGTTAGTTGGTCCCAGTGGTGGCGGTAAGACAACCATCTGCCATTTGATTCCGCGGTTTTACGAAGTGAAGGAAGGGGCTATATTACTAGATGGACAGGATATTCGTTCCTTTACCCGGGAGTCCCTGCGCCGCAGCATCGGTATTGTCCAACAGGATATGTATCTGTTCAATGCCAGCATTCGAGACAACATCCGCTATGGTAGGGAAGAAGCGACGGAAGAGGAAATACACGAGGCTGCCCGGCGTGCCAACATTCATGACTACATCCAAAGTTTGGAGAAGGGCTATGATACCATCGTAGGAGAAAGAGGTGTCCGCCTGTCCGGCGGCCAAAAGCAACGGCTTTGTATAGCCCGGGTATTTTTAAAGAACCCGCCTATTCTTATTTTGGATGAGGCCACCTCTGCACTAGACAATACCACGGAGATTCTAATTCAACAGGCTTTGGATGAGCTTTGCAAGGGACGTACTACCATCGTGGTTGCCCACAGACTGTCCACCATTAAGAAGGCAGATCAGATTGCCGTTATTGCCGATGGCCAGATTGTTGAGCAGGGGACCCATGATGAGCTGCTTAGCCGAAACGGAAAGTACGCTGAGCTTTATCGTCTGCAATTCCGAGGCTCAGGGGAACAAAGCTCCTCTTGTATTCCTGCTGAAGCCTTGTTAGAATAGCACCAGAGACCTAATAAATGACTGAAAGGGCGAATAATGTATGGGAAAGTATGATGAACTGGTTTTTGAAATCCCCCAGGAGTTCCACCACTGGTACGGATTTGCCTCTCCCCGAGGCTTCTTCCGCGGAACTACCATGATGGAGAAGGCTAAGGTCTACATGGATTTTACATCCATCACCAAGCCTCTTCCCATGGAGGTTCCCCACACCCACCATTGTGCAGATGAATACTTAGTATTTACCGGGGCCGACATGAACAACTTTTTTGAGTTTGACGCGGAAGTGGATGTGTGGCTGGGCGAAGATCCTGAGGCCATGGAGATGTATACCCTGACACAACCGACAATTATTCGCGTTCCGCCTAAACTCTACCATTGCCCTGTGAATTTCCGTGTCATCAATAAGCCGATTGTGTTTTCTGCTGTATATCTGGACGGTGACTGGAGCAAGATTAACCGCGCGGTAGATGAAAATGGCAAAGATGTCTTCACTTACGATGGGGCCGGTATTCGACGCTGCGTCCGTGACCGCAGCAGGGAATGTGTGTATTGCGGCTCTTGCTTCTCGGAGAAGATGGTTGCTGCTGAAGAGAAGAAGGAGGAAGCCCCTACCACAGAATTGCTGGCGCCCTGGTATGAAATGGCCAAAAAGCCTCGCACCGGCAAGTTTGATAAATATGTATATCCTTATGTTCCGGAATACCATGAGGACAATCGATTCCTTAGCCCCAGAGCCGGCTTCCGCGGCAATCAGGAAATGGAAGGAAGCCGCTTAACCTATCTCTATAACATTGTTCAGAAGGAATGCACCATTGGGGAAACTCATATGCATCATGCGGTGGAGGAATACCTCTTCTTTACCGGTGCGGATATTACCAATTTCTTTGAGTTTGATGCTGTAGCCGAAATATCCCTGGGGGAAGATCCGGAGCATATGGAAACCTACACCATTGACAAGCCTACGGTGGTTCGGGTTCCGGCAGGCATGTGGCATGGCCCCGTTGTTTTTAAGCATGTGGGGGCCCCGGTCAACTTTGAACCCTTTTATCCTTGCGGTAATTATGGTAAGGTCATCTTTCGTGATGGGGCCTATATCTATGAGGGCAACGACCTGCCTAAAAAGTAAAATAAGCTAAATTGGGGACGATTTCCCAAAAGCAAAAGCGGCAGCCATTGGCTGTCGCTTTTGCTTTGGTAAGAGAATAACGGGCAAATCGTGTTATTTTATCAAAGGTGCAAAATAGGGGGCTGAATTCTGCTTTAACTCTCATGGTCAGCAGTACAAAATGGGATTTATACTGACACTGTATCAGAAGAGGTGAAAGGTGACTGATACGGAGAAAAAACAAGAAGGCCGGAAAGGCCCGACTCTATTCTTTGAACAAGGAGGAAATGACATGTCCTATCATCCTCAGCACATCAAACCGTCTCAGGGAAGTCACACCATAACGCCCCGGGGCATACTATCGGTGACTCTGGCTGTTCTTTTACTGATCAGTCTGCTGACAGCCGGTGCCTGTTGGTTTTATCGTCCCTCTAAGCGGGTTCTGTCCTTCCTCAACCAAGGGGACTACGAGCAGGCTGTGGAATGGTATAATACCCGACTCTCTCGTTATGCCAAGAATTCTACCGGTCGGGTGACAGAGGCTTTTTTGCAATCGGTAGCAGAGCTGTCAGCCAGAGGAGAGGATTATGAAGAAACCGTTTACAGCTTGAAAGTGTTGTCCGGGGCAGACAGCAATCGTATAACCCAGGCTGTAGATAAAACCAGGGTTTTGCTGGCAACTGATGAGATAAAGGCCAAGCTGGCGCAGGCGGATTATTCTTCTGCGGTGGGTATCTATAACAGCTGCCGTTGTGCGAATCTATCGGATACGACTCAGGATGCCATGATGGCTGAAAGCATTCAGCTTATATTGGATGCATATTCCCGGGGGCAGCTGTCCTACCAGGAGGCAAAGACCTGCCTGTCGGATTTTGCGGCCATTCAACACTATGACCTGGCCCGAGAGGCGGAAGCCGGCCTATCAGCCATTGCCCTGCAACAGCTTCTTTGCCTGCTTCAGCAGCAAGCATGGCAGGAGGCGGCAGAACTCTATGCTGAGGTCAATGTGGACGCGGAAATGGCTGACCAACTAACGGCCCAGTGGATTAGCTGCAGCGAGGATATCTCTGATGCCTGGCAAGCTGGTGAACTGGATGACATAGAAGCCCGGAGAGTGCTGAACTTGATGGCCGGGCTGGAGAATCCCACGGTTTCCTTCCGGGCTGCGGAACTGCTGGCCCTTATGGAGCATGAGAACAAGGGCCTGGAGGAACTGGCGAAGGCTGAGGAGTACTATGCTGCCGCCTCTTATGCCATGGCCATGCAGTCAGCCGCCGGAGTCTTTACGGATAGCTCGGCCTATGCCAAGGCACGGCAAATCTATTTGGATAGCAAAAACTCCATTTTAGATTCTATCTGTGAACCCACCACCTCCGCCCAGTGCCAGAAATTCATCGAAACGCTGGAGGCGGATATCGCCCTGACCAATGATTCGGATTTGGTAAACCGTCTGGAAGAACTGGAGGGCAAGCTGGATGAGCTGATGAGAGCAGAAGAGAAAGCCGTTAACAAAGTTGAAGTGGAAAAGAATTTCTGGGATATCTGGAACAATTGGTCCGGTTGGAACTGGTTCAAGCGTTGGTTTTAACATCCTTTCCGATAATCATGCAAAGGAAAATGGCAGCCGTCAGGCTGCCATTTTTCAAATCAGCTGGATAGCTTCTGCGCCGGAGCCTCTTTTCCCAGTGGTCGGTAAACGGTGAAATACATGGTCAGCCAGCAGGCTGTACCTCCAATTACATTGGATATAGGTTCTGAGAGCAAAATACCGTCAGCACCCAAATTGCCCACATGGGGCAGAATGAAGATAAGGGGTGTTACTAGAATAACCTTTCGCAGCAAGGAAAAGAACATGGCAGTTTTTGCTTTGCCCAAAGCATGGGAAACGATTTGTCCTGTAAGCTGGAATGACATGGCAAAAATAGCCGCGAAATACAGACGGAAGCAGTGTGTTCCCAAAGCCAGCAAATCCGGATCGTTGTTGAATATACGGATAAAGGCTTGAGGGAAGAGCTGAACCATAGCCCAGGCCAGCAGACAGTAGGAGAGGGATACCAACGTTACGAAACGAATGCTGGTGCGGACCCGTTCCCTTTTTCCTGCCCCATAATTATAGCCAATAACAGGCGTGGCTCCATTGGTAAGCCCGTTTACAAAAGAGAAGACGATTTCACGAACAGAATTAATAATAGTCATGATACTGACATACATGGTTCCGCCTAAATCTCGTAGCTGGGTGTTATACAGCATTTGGACTATGCTGTTGGTGAAGGAAAGCATGAAGCCGCTGGCCCCCAGTGCAGTAATGCGGGCAACCAGACGCTTTTGCGGTTTCAAATTCTGCCGACGGAGGGGAACACGAGTGCCGGGGCGTGTCAAAAAGCGGAGAACCCATATGGCTGAAACCGTTTGAGATAACACAGTTGCCAAAGCTGCACCTTGTACCCCCATGTTCAGGATAAAAATAAAAACAGGATCCAGCAGAATGTTAATAACAGCACCAATGGCAACAGTAAGCATGCCAAAGCCGGAGGAGCCCTGGGCATTTACAAAAGGATTCATGCCTAAGCTGATCATAACGGATAAGGTACCGGCCAGATAGACGGTAAAATATTGTCCGGCATAGAAATGGGTTTGTTCATCGGCTCCCAGCCAGTAGAGGAGGGGAGAGCATATGGTATAGCCCACTGCAATCAGTACAAGGCCCCAGAACAACAGCATGACAAAGGCGTTGCCCATGATTCGGCCTGCTTCCTCGTCATCGCCACGACCACGGGCCTGAGCGAAAAGGGGTGCGCCGCCCATACCGCAGAGATTGGCGAAGGCAATGATAATACTGATGGCCGGTGTGCAGATTCCTATGCCGGTCAGCGCCAGGCGGCCGGTTTCTGCCAAACGGCCGATGTACATGCGGTCAACCATGTTATACAGCACATTAATCAGCTGGGCCAATATCATGGGGCCGGCCATGCGCAGAATGTTGGAGGGAATGCTGCCGACAGCAAAGTTCCCCTTTTCAGCATTTCGTGTTTTGGAACCTAACATTTTCCATGCCTTCTTTATCTCTAGTTGTTTTATTTACATAGTATAGGACTCTGAGCCTAAAATGTCAAAGTCATCTGCAGCAAAGTAAGGGGTCTCCTTACGGCGGATGAGACCGGAATCGGTTGACACTGCCATGGCCACTTGGTATAATAAAACACTAATGAATAAGAAATGAGGTCTGTTTATATGGCAGAAGTCTTGGAACAGGAATATAAGAATTTCATCCACAGCTTTGTGGAAGAGGATATTGCCCCCGGCGGGCAGTTTGAGGGTATGCCGGTGCATACACGTTTTCCGCCGGAGCCCAATGGTTATCTGCATATTGGTCACTGCAAGGCTTTGATGATTGACTTCGGCACAGCAGAGAAGTACCACGGCATCTGCAATCTGCGTATGGATGATACGAACCCTGCCAAGGAGGACACCGAGTATGTGGATGCCATTCAGGAAGATATTCACTGGCTTGGCTTTGACTGGGACGATCGCTTCTTTTACGGCAGTGACTATTTTGAGCAGACCTATGAAATCGCTTTGAAGCTGATTAAGGAAGGCCATGCCTATGTCTGCCAGCTGAGCGCAGAGGAGTTTAAAGCCAATCGCGGTGACATCGGTGTACCTGCAGTCAGCCCCTGGCGTGAACGCCCGGTGGAGGAGAGCCTGGATCTGTTCCGGCGCATGAGGGCAGGGGAATTCCCGGACGGAGCCTATACCCTCCGTGCAAAAATTGACCTTGCCAGTGGTAACTTCAATATGCGTGACCCCGTTCTCTACCGCATCCGCCATGTGGAGCACCATAGACAGGGAACGAAATGGTGTATCTTCCCCATGTACGACTTTGCCCATCCCATTCAGGATACTCTGGAGGGGATTACTCACTCCCTCTGCAGTCTGGAATATGAGGATCACCGTCCTCTCTACAACTGGGTTGTAGAGCACAGCGGCCTCCCGGCCCATCCCAGACAGATTGAGTTTGCCCGTCTTGGAATCAATTATACCGTTATGAGCAAGCGCAAGCTGCGTAAGCTGGTGGAGGAGAACTATGTGTCCGGCTGGGATGATCCCCGCATGCCTACCCTTTGCGGCCTGCGCCGCCGGGGCTACACGCCTGCGTCCATCCGTGATTTCTGCGAGCGCATAGGTGTTGCCAAGACTCCCAGCACCGTGGAATACAGCCTGCTGGAGGCTTGTCTGCGGGATGATCTGAATGCTCATGCACAGCGTGCCATGGCGGTTCTGCGTCCGGTTAAGCTGACTATCACCAATTTTCCGGAGGATATTGCTGAGAACTTTGATGTGGAAAACAATCCCATGGATGAAAATGCCGGTACTCGAAAGGTTACCTTCAGCCGTAATCTGTGGATTGAAGAAGAAGACTTTATGGAAGAAGCACCCAAAAAGTATAACCGCCTCTTCCCCGGTAATGAGGTCCGGCTGAAAGGGGCTTACATTGTTCGCTGTACCGGCTGCCGTAAAGAGGGTGAACGGGTGGTTGAGGTGTTTGCCGAGTATGACCCGGAAACACGAGGCGGAAACACGCCGGATGGCCGCAAGGTTCGCGGTACCATTCACTGGGTGGATGCCAACAACTGCGCCGATGCAGAAATACGTCTTTACGACAATCTTTTTGCTGACCCGGATCCGGACGGCGGTGACAAGGACTTTATTGAGTGCCTGAACCCCAATTCTCTGGAAGTACTTACCGCCTGCAAGGTGGAGAGGCTTTTGGAAAATGCAGAGGCTCCTGCCGGCTATCAGTTCCTGCGCATGGGATATTTCTGTGTGGACAATAAGGATTCCAAGCCCGGTAAGCCAGTTTTCAATCGAGCTGTGGCGCTGAAGGACAGCTTCAAAAAGTAATTCTCCTCATGTAAGGCATCAAGTCCCCCAAACAAAAGCCTGTTTGGGGGGCTTTTTTGACGGGATGAGAGAAAAATGCAATAAATATAGAATGTGCTTGCATTTTTGGCAAAAATATGGCATTATATGATACGACATTGCAAGAGATGAAAGAGGAATCCTGCATATTATACATACGACTCTGGAGGACGACATGAAACCTTATTCCGAGATGACAAAAGAAGAGCTTCAGCAGCTGCAGCAGGAGCTGAAGGCACAGTATAAAGAATATAAGGGGCGTAAGCTCAATTTGAATATGGCCCGTGGTAAACCCGGTCAGGACCAACTGAATCTCTCCATGGAAATGATGGATGTTCTCAGCAGTGACAGTGACCTGACCTGTGAGGACGGTACCGACTGCCGTAATTACGGCGTATTGGACGGCATTGATGAAGCCAAGGAGCTTATGGCGGACATGATGGAGGTCCGGCCGGACCAGATTATGGTTTACGGCAACTCCAGTCTCAATGTCATGTATGACACCGTTTCCCGCTCCATGACCCATGGCGTCATGGGCAGCACCCCTTGGTGTAGGCTGGATAAGGTAAAATTCCTTTGCCCGGTTCCCGGGTATGACCGGCACTTTGCCATTACTGAGTATTTTGGCATAGAAATGATTAATATCCCCATGGGTCCCACAGGCCCTGATATGGACCTGGTTGAGGAGCTGGTTGCCGGGGATGCCTCCATTAAGGGCATTTGGTGCGTACCAAAGTACTCCAACCCTCTGGGCATTTCCTACTCGGATGAAACGGTTCGTCGCTTTGCTGATAGCCGTAAAGCCATCCCATCACCGTCGACACGCGCGTAATCGGTTGGAAATCCGGCCACAGCGGAAAGACGCGCAAGGTATTCACTCCCGCTTCCTTTAACGCATCCAGATCCGCCTCAACGCACTTCGCGTCCCATTGCCGCCACATGTACGCCCCGGCGTTGGATGCCCAGTAGTTGCAGCCTATGTAAAAGTCTGAGGCAGCAACCATGCCTATCAGCCCTGAGCAT
>JAKSQI010000043.1 GCA_024404215.1 Oscillospiraceae bacterium | reverse complement strand
CCGATTAGCAGCTCCTGCCTGCGCCGACGTCATAAGCTCTCCCGAAACCCCCCGTTGCAGCTCTCTTTCCAGGCCTTCCGGCGTATGACAATCTTCATACCGGAGGAACTGCATCGCACTGTGCATGGCTGTTCCCCTTTCACTTCCCGTCAGGGTACGGGTTCCACCGGAAAAATCCGGCTTTCGAATGGTCCTTCCCGTTGTGAGCAGCTGTTCCGCCTCCTCTGCAGACTCTTCACGGGCCAGCGCCCCCTTCAACTCTGTAGCCGTAACCTTGGCTGGCAGAAAAGTGGAAGCTTCATTGGCATAGCTGCGAGAAATGCGATGGCGAATGGCTTTGACACACTCACTGTCTGCCTGGCTATCCTCCGCTTCCCTTTTCTCCTGCCTTCGGCCCGGATGCTCGTCCGGCAAAAGGCGGCTGATGCGCCAAGGGTAGGAAGCTGTATTTCCCTGGTGAAGAAGCTGTTCACGAATCCTGGGATTCTGCAAAACAGCAGTCAGTATCCAGGCACGATAGTTGTTTTGTTTTCCCACCCGCAGAGGATTTGCCTCCCACTCGGGCTGTGCCAGCACTTCCTCTGTAGTCTTATCCACGCAATCCTTAGCATTTTTCCGGAGATAGGCAGGCGGAATCATTCCCACAAGCTTGTCCCTTGCCCGGGTCAAGGCTACATAAAGAACCCGCATTTCTTCCGAAACAGCTTCCTGACGCAGACTGTCAGCAATGGCCTTTCGGGCCATGGTGGGATATTGCCGCATAGAAGCCCTGTCCCGGCGATAGAGGCCTACACCTAATTCTTTATGAAATAGAACCGGATTTCTGCTGTCCGCCTGATTGAAATCATGGCCTGTATCGCAAAGCAAGACAACCGGGAACTCCAGTCCCTTAGATTTATGAATGGTCATGATTTGCACGCCACTGCCCTTGCTGCTTTCGGCGCCCACAGGCGCCCTTCCGCTTTCCTGAAGGAAACGAACATAACGGTTAAACCGAAAAAGGCCCCGATAACCATCCGCCTCAAAACCGGAGGCAAACTCAAGCAGATGGTTCAGATTGCTCTCCTCGGCACCACTCATGCCGGCAGCCCCCAGCAGCGCTTTTGCGTGTGTGGCATCCATAATCCTCCAAAGTATTTGTTCAGCTGTCAGATGAGCTGCCAGAGCCCGGAAGCCGGCCAAAAAGGTCAGAAACTCTTCACACTGTTCATTCCGGGAACGGTAACCCAGCAAGGCATCATAAAACTCTGCATTCTTATTTGAACCCCGAATTCTAGCCAGCAAATCGTAGCTAAATCCAAAAAGCGGCGACTGCAGCACGTGAATCAAGGGTATATCCTGTCGGGGATTATCCACAATGCTCAGCAAATCCAGCAAAAGTTCAACCTCCGGGGAGGTAAACCAAGGGTCCCCTGCCAAGGTGCAGTAAGGTATGCCATACTCGGTCAGTGCCCTCTGATAAATAGCTTCCACATCCTTTGTTGAACGCAGCAGAATGGCAAAATCCTCATAACTCACGGGGCGCTGATAATCTATCTCCTCCCCATCAACGATTCTCTTGTCCCAAACCGTCTCCTGAGTGTCAATCATCTCCTGTATTTTTTGAGCAGCTGCCCTAGCTTCCATGAGACGACTATCTTCCTTTTTCATTTCCACGGCATCTGCTTCCCCGATGCGCACCAGCTCAGCCACCGGTTTCTGATCCTCCGGGCAGAGGCGGCCAAAGCGAAGTTCCTCCTGAGGGCCATAGGAAAGATCTCCCACCTGTTCAGACATTAAAGGTGAAAAAATGGCATTGACACCATCCACGACGCCTTTGGAAGAACGGAAATTAACCGGCAATAAAACCTTAACAGGGCTATTCCCGTCTTCCCCGTCAAACAGAGGATAGCTTTCGTATTTTTCTTTAAAAATGCTTACATCCGCCATGCGAAAGCGATAGATGGATTGCTTCATGTCACCAACCATGAAGCATTTACCCTTCGGGCCGGACAGAGCCTGAACAAGGAGTTCCTGCACCTGATTCACATCCTGATACTCATCCACCATAACCTCCCGGTAATTCCCGGCTAGTGACGCAGCTATGGCAGTCAGATGCATTCCATCCCCGTCTAGGTTATACAGCAGCTTCAGGCTCATATGTTCCAGGTCTGAGTAGTCCAGCTTTCCGGCTGCTGCCTTTTCTTGCCGAAAGGCCTCCTCAAAGGCCAGTACCAATTCATACAAAGCCGCTGTTTCCGGGCCTACCGCCCTCATATCCTCCAGCAAGGAAGCAGAATTCCGGCTGTACAGGGTCTCCTCTGCTTTCATCAGCTCCTTGCAGCTGTTATGAATGGCCTTTAATCCCTCAGCCTCTTCCCCCTTGGCCAGCCGAGCTGAACCATAATCCAGAGGCATGAGCCTGGCCGCCTCATCCCAACTTCGTTCCAGCGCCTGTTCCAGCTCTTCCAGCCTCACCAGCAAGGCCTCCAGACTGGTTAACCATTTTCCTGGTTTATACTCCTTGCGAAGCGTATCTGCCACCAGTTGCCATTGAGATTTAACTGCCTTTACGACCCGACCCGTTCCCCTCATGAGAGCCTTTCCCCACGGGGTCTCATACAGGTCGGTAATATCAGTCATAAATGCCTGGTCCAGCTGTCTGCGCATCCATTCCTCTGGATTTGGCAGGCTGCGAAGATTGTCGTAAATACTCAGCAGGGCCTGCTTCAAATCGCTGTCGCCTCTGGTCTGAACCATCATGTCAGCCAAAGCACGGAAGCCCCTGTTTTCATCTATGGAGGCATAGGCCTTCTCCAAAACAGCATCCATAGCCCTAGTTTTCCGCTCTGCCGCCTCAGCCTCATCCATGATTTTAAAATTCGGTGAAATCCCTAGTGCAGAAGCATGCTCTCGCAGAAGATTAGAGCAGAAGCTATGTATTGTGCCAATGGAAGCCTGAGGAAGCAACAAAAGCTGCCGTCTCAAATGCCTGCCTCTCTCCAGTCCGGTTTCTTCCTTTAGCAGTCGGGTCAATTCCTTTTGAATTTTGCCCCTCAGTTCCGTTGCGGCAGCGCGGGTATAGGTAATAATCAAATACTCTGTTATATCGGCCCCCTGAAGGATATCCTTCATCAAACGCTGCACCAGAACAAAGGTTTTCCCGGAGCCGGCAGCGGCCGATACTAATAATGAGCGGCCACGCAGCTCAACGGCCTGCTTCTGCTGATGTGTTAATCTCGGCTGTGCCAAAGTCTTCCTCCTTTTCTGCCAGTTTTGTCCAAAGCTCACTGCCTTCGTAAGGGGGCAGATAGCGAACCACTCGCTTTTCCGGCCGACAAATGCGAACAGCCGGGCAATAGCGGCAGGACTCTTGTTCGTGATGGTGAATTCGTTGCGGACCAATAGAGCCACTAAGAATCCCCCGACAGGTCTCCATCAGCCTTCTGTCCACATGTCGGTTCAAAAGCTCAAGCTGCCCTTCGGTAATCAGATTGCTGCCGGAATAAAGTCCATCCTTGCATTTAAGCCCAAGGAAGGGATACTCTTTTCCCTTATCCGCCTCTCTGCCGTGTTCCATGGCTTCAATAACAGATTCTTCCTGCAAAATCAAGCCCGTACGCTTATGTTGATTAGCCTGATTTTTTTGTATCTTCGCTTCGTTATCGTCATCCTTAACCGTGTAATACTTGTTTTTGGCCGGTGTATACAGGATGCCTGCCGGCTTCACCGGCTTACCATAATACTCTCCTCCGAAGCGCTTCAAGGCAAAAAGATAGATTAGCATCTGCATGTCAAAGCCGTGGTAAACCTCCGACAGCTTAAAATCCTTATTGCCGGTTTTATAGTCCACAACCCGAAGATAAAGCGAACCGTCCTTTTCCCAGCCGTCTACACGGTCCACAATTCCGCCAACATCCAGCTCACGTTCTCCATCCTGCAGAGAATAATAAGGTAAGCTGCCATTCTGTCTATCGGGGAATCTTAATTCAAAGCTATAGGGCTCAAAGTCACTTTCAGACAGTTCGGCAGCCATATCCCTTACAATAGCTAAAGTATCCGCTGCAACTACATCAAAGAGAAATCGGAGTCTGCCGGCCTCTTTGGTTAGGTTCAGATAATTCTGTTCGTAGTACTCAATATGGCCCTGCGCAATACGACAGCACTCCTCTCCTGTAACCTTGGAGAATCCCCCCTTCTGTTTCACATCCCCCGCCGTTTTCTCCAGTACGTAATGGATGAGGGTACCGATTACCGAGGGGGTCAATTGGGCTTCCTCTCTTTTTTTCACCCTTAACCCATATTCCATATAATATTGGAAAGGACAGCCCCGATAGGTATTCACCCGAGAAGCCGTCAGGGACAGCCGCGAAGGGTACAGAGACTTTACAGCCTCGTCAGACAGCTGCAGCCGGGCCGAACTAGTGGCAGCTCCAGCCTTTTCCTGTAAAGCTTTATACAATCCGTTTTCCACCAAAACCAGACGGGCCGCGTTGGCCTCCGCCCCTGAGGCGCCGGAAAGGGCCAGCTCAAGACAAGGTCTGATGGCGGCGGTTTTGTTTTTGACTAAGGAAGGCATTTCCACCTCCAGACTGAACATGTCTCTTATGGTATCCATCAGCTGTGAGGGTACTTCCCCATTGCCCGGAACACAGGATAAAAACAGGCCCTCCGAAGGCAGGGTCAGCAAATCATAGGCTTCTGCCAACGACGCACACAGGCGTTCCTCCTGAGACTTGGCCAAGGGGAGCTGAAGATTTCTCAGCTCCTCTCTCTCCCGGACTGAGAAAACTCCCCTGGGTTCATCAAGAGCAGGCAGGCGGTTCTGCGTCATCCCCATTACAAAGAGATACTTAAGGCCCCGACGACGAATACGTCCCAAATCACCAAGGGTCAAATGGTCAACATAGGAGGGAATCGTGCCAATGCGGCAACGTGAAAGCAAGAGCTGCCACTGGGAAGCAAACTCAGGCAAGCTGCAGGTTAAATCACCGGCAATTAGGAAATACTGCTCTGCTGCCTTTGTTAAGGCCGTTCCAAGGCTCAGACAATCGTCCCCGGCACGCTCCTCCCCAATCGCAGCCAGCCGGGACGCCTCCTGCTCCAGGCCTTCATAAAGATTAATTTCATCCGCAAAGGCAAATAGGGCTTTTATACGTTCTCCCCCGTTTTCAGCCATCTTCATGGCTTTTGACAGATGATAAAGAGGCGTTACCGCCTTACGACGCCATGAATTCAATTGCTCCAGCAAAGGCCTACGGCTATCCGAATGCTCCGGATCCTTATATCCCTCCGGGTCCATATTCCAGTCAGCGTCAAACCACATAGAGCCGCGGATATTCCAGGTTAAAGCATAATTCTCCAGACTATCGCACTCTTCCTCCGACAAACCGGAGTATCCGGTTTTTAGATAGGAAAACACACTTTCATAATCCCAGCCACGGCAAAGAATCTGAAGGGCTCCTTGTAGGGCCGCCACTGCCGGCATCTGCAAAATATCGGTTTTTTGGTTTACATAAACAGGAATACCATAGGCTTCCAGAATGCTTCTGCCAAAATACTCCTGTCCTTCGAAGCCGCCCACAGCCACTGCCATGTCCTGATAACGGATTCCCTTCTCCGCTAAATCCAATACAGCCGCCGCAACAGCTTCCCATTCCTCCGCAGCGCTGCCACAGTGAAGGATGTGAATATTCTCCCTTTCCTCGCAGCAAGTTGGACAGTCCGCAAAAGGATTAGCCTCCAAATGGTTCATTTCCGGGCTGTTATCTATACCGATTCGTTGAAGAATCCTGATGTTGGTTTCCTGACCAAGGCACGCAGCCAGTTCCAGCAGTCTGTCCCGAGTTTTGCGTGCATTAGCAAATACAGAGCTTTCCTCTTCCTCCGGATCCAGCGTCAGGGTTATCGTCATCTCCTGGCATGCAGCCAGCAGCTGCTCTAAAACCCGATATTGCTGGGCCGTAAAGTCACGAAAGCCGTCCACCCACAGGCTTCGCCCTTGTGCATAGCCGCATAAGGGCAGCTGTCTGGCCAGCCGATCCAGCTTCTCATCCGGGTCCTGCAAATCCTGAGTCATTCGGCCTTGATAGATTTCCAGAACATAAGCGGTATCGTTTACCTTGCTGCGCAGGTGTCCGGAAGCACGGGTCGCACTCTTTCTAAGGGCATCGGGGGTAATACCGGCACTGCGGCATTCTGCGGCGGTATCCAGCAAGGAAAGGATGTACTCCGTCTGTCTGTTTTTCCGTCCAAAAGAGCTTATCTGGTCTTCGGCCATTTGCAAAGCCAGCTGCATGGTGACAACCTTGCCCCCTTCGTCCAGGTACGTACGGGCAATACCACCGTATTCAGAGAAGACTCGGTTGCAGAGACGGGAAAAGCTCAGGACCTCGGCATGAAGGGAAATAGCATCTCCGCAGCTTTCGCTGAGAAGCCGCTCCGCCTCATGGGAGAACTGATCCGGTACCAGGAGAACCATTCCCTTCATACCGGTCTCCGCTCTTCTCTTTATATCTTGAATAATAGACCCGGTTTTTCCGCTGCCGCTTCTTCCGGTCAGGATATTGAGCATACCCACGCCCCCCTTGCTAAATTCTTATTTTCCGTCTGCGAAGCTGGTAAAAGCCTTGGCTTCCATAGGCACAGCCGGAATACCAGCCTTCTCGTAGGACTGCAGCATATGCACCATGTTCTGACCCAGCCGGCGGCATACCTGCAATCCTTCTGCATCCTTACGAACATCCTCCGGAGTAAAGCCATGAACAGAATTCCAATACATGGAGGAAACTACAGGCATTTGATTGATGGTAAAGTACTTGTTCAGACGGTCAAAGGCAGCACTGGCACCGCCGCGTCGGCAGGACACGATGCAGGCAGCCGGCTTACCGGTAAAACGTCGGGAGGCAGAGTAGAACACACGGTCCAGCAAAGCGCAAAGAGCACCGCTGGCAGAAGCATAATAGACAGGAGAACCGACAATGATTCCGTCTGCCTGCGCCATCCGATCTGCCAGATTGTTGCAGCAGTCATCCTCAAACACACACTTGCCCTTTTCAAAGCAAGCGCCGCAGCCAATGCAGCCACGGACGGGATTGCTGCCAATCTGAAAAATTTCTGTCTCTGCTCCCATGGCTTCCATGGCTGCGGCGCATTCAGACAGAGCCGTATAGGTGCAGCCCTTGGTATGGGCGCTTCCATTGATTAATAATACCTTCATGCTGTTTCTCCTTAAACCCTTGTTATGTTTTATTATTGATTTGCATCATTTCATCCATCGGCCGGGCCACATGGCACATAGTCCACTGTCTTGACAAGGCCTCACAAGCTGTCTCTGCACTACCGTCATCTTGGAAAAGGCCAAACACAGCAGAGCCTGTGCCCGTCATGGCGGCACCCAGAGCCCCGGCATCCAAAAGCCGGCTCTTGATTTCATCTACTGTATCCTTCCCTCTGGTCAGAACCTCTTCGAATACATTATAGAGGCGTCTGCCAAGCTCACGTAGGCTACCCATCTCTAACGCGTCCACCATGCCTCTTGTATCCGGATGAAGCTTAACAGAGCTCCTGTCCAATTTTTGGAACAGCTCCGGTGTTGATACGGAGAAGGAAGGCTTTACTACCACAAAGGCACAGCCCTCCGGCCTGGGAAGCGCTTCCATTTTCTCCCCCTTTCCTCGCGCCAAAGCCGTTCCACCAATCAGGCAGAAGGGAATATCAGCGCCAATTTCAGCGCCCAAATCCAAAAGCTGCTGCACCGAAAAAGGGCCGCCAAAATAACGATTCAATGCCCGTAGAACAGCAGCACCATCCGCACTGCCGCCTCCCATGCCGGCACAAACAGGAAGCCTTTTGGTCAATTGGATATCCACGCCCCAATCGGCCAGCTTCGCTTCCTCAAAAAATCGTCTTGCACAGCGGCAGGCAATGTTGCTGTCATCCATAGGCAAGAATCTGGCCGCTGTACTCAGCCTCACACCTGGGGACTTGTGAATATGAAGTTCCAAATCATCTTTCATGGATATGAGCTGAAAAATCATTTCCATATCGTGATATCCGTCGGGCCGTCGACTGAGCACATCCAGTGAAAGATTCAGCTTTGCATAGGCCGGTTCCTGTATTACATTCACGGCAATCCCTCCATTTCTAAAGTATCAGTATACATCATTTCCGCGGGTAAGAAAAGAATAAGCAGCCGATTCTCTCGACTGCTCATTCATAATAGTTATAAGATGGAATTCAGATATTCCTGACGGCGTCGATAAGAGCCGTAGAAAATCAGGAAAGCTGCAGCACCCATCAACGCCGGAATATAGCCGACGGTAATTACCTGACGGTAAGTAGCATACTCCTTAACATAACCACCGATAATAGGACCAATGAAATAGCCAAGGTCAATGCCGATGTAAAGAGTGTTGCTGGCAACAGCACGGCGAGCCGGTGTTTCACACTGAACGCACATACTCTGAACAGCAGGGTTTGCTGCGCCATAGCCAATGGCAGCAATGACTGCACCCAGGAAAATAATAGCCTTGGTCTGAGCGCTGCCGGTAATAATAAAGGAAGAAGCAAAAATAAGGATGGCCGGCAGAAGAACCTTTCGCAGGCCCAGCTTATCCGTAAGAGGGCCACTGAGCGGGCGGGTCAGCAGCATTACCAAAGCCAAAACAGTAAAGAAGCGTCCAACGTCCCCCATACCGTTTTCTTCACCAAAGGGAACCATGTAGACGGAGAAAAGGGAGTAAGCAGTAATCAGCAGAAAAATTACTACAGTTGGACCAAGGGCGTGCTTGGTAGCAATTTGTGTGTACCATTTACCGGCATTGGTAAGGTCTCTTTTCTGAGGCGAAAGCAGAAAAGAAGGAATAATGGCAAGAAGCAGAATGCAGGCGCCAAAAAGAAAAACCAGCGTGTAGCCAAAATCTTCTCCCCGCAGTTGTGTACCCAAATTACGAAGGGCAATACCAATGGAAGGGGCAATAGCAGTAGCAATGGCCGAACCAACGCCAAAAACCCCCAGTCCTGACGCCATTTTCTCCTTGGGAAGACTATTGCCCGCAATGGTAAAGCAAAGAGACCCAATCAGGGAATACTGTATTCCGTGGAAGACACGGAATATGATAAAAGCCGTAATATTGTGGAAAAAGGCATATCCAATATTAACAATGCCTCCTAAAGCATAGACAAAAATCATCAGCCAGCGATTATCAAAGCGGGTAGTAACCGGACCGGCAAAGGGACGCATCGCCAGCGAAACGCCAAAAAACATGCCGGTCAGAAAGCCCATCAGCTGGGCACCGGCGCCAAGCATAGTAGCGTAAGAAGAAACCAAGGGATTAACCGCATTATGTGAAGCTGCCAGGAAGGTATTGGCAATCATAACGCAAATAAAATCCTTGTTCCAAATAGATACTTTTTTCTCTCTTAAATCGTTTCCCATAGACTCACCTTTAATCTTGACAAATATTTGACAAATTATAACATCTATTTGACAAACGGTCAAATAAAAAGCCCGACTTTCGTCAGGCTTTTAGGCGCGGGGATGCGCTTTATTGTATACATCTTTCAGTTGCTTTTTCACAACCTGAGCATATACCTGAGTGGAAGAAATGTCGGCATGACCCAGCATTTCCTGAATGCTGTGAAGGTCCGCACCATTTTCCACCAGGTGAGCAGCAAAGGAATGCCGCAAAGTATGAGGAGTAATGTCCTTGGTTATGCCGGCTTTGTTTTGATAATACTTGATGAGCTTCCAAAAGCCCTGACGGGACATCCGAATGCCATTCATATTAACAAACAATGCCGTTTCAGTAGGATCGGCAATCAACTCACTGCGATAACCTTCAAGATAATCAGCAATGGCACGTACCGCAGCCGGATAAAGAGGAATAAAGCGTTCCTTTCCTTTACCTTGGCAACGCAGCAAGCCGGCAGCCAGATTTACATCCTCAACCTCAAGAGAAATCATTTCAGAAACGCGAATGCCGGTGGCATAAAGCACCTCCAGCATGGCTTTATCGCGGGCCCCCTTGGCGTCAAAGGCCTGCGGTTGATCCAAAAGCAGGTCAACCTCCTTACCATTGAGAATCTGGGGCAGCTTCTTTTCCTTTTTCTCAACAGCAATGTCCAAAGCAGGATTTTCTCTAACCTGCCCTAAGGATATCAAATGAGAATAGAAGCATTTTAACGAAGCCAACGCACGAGACATCGTAGCAGCAGACTTGCCATTCTTTCGAAGACTGTCAACATAGTCCAACACATGCTCATGATTAGCAGATGCCAGACTCAGCTGAGAAGAGACCTCCAGAAAAACTGCAAAAAGGTGAACATCAGACAGGTAAGAAGAAACCGTATTCTGAGAGCATTTGCGGCCAGTCAACAAATATTCCTGAAAATCATCCAAATAACCCGAATTTAACAAAATACGCACTCCTTTCCCGCAAATGCTTTGGGACTGTAATAATAGTACATATAACCCTCATTTTCAAGGAATAAGAAAGAAAAAAAACAGATTTGTTAATTATAACCAAGATTTATGTAAATTGCGTTATGTCAACCTGCGTAACCAGGTCTTTGACGTCAGTATGTGGAAAATCTTGTGGAAAACCCGTGACTTAACAATATTTCGGTTGTTTTCCAACTCAAAACCCCCATATATGCCAGCCGATCTTGTATTTTATGTCAACCTCGCACGGATTATACTATTTGTATAAGTAACATTATTGTAACCTATTGTTACTGTTGATTCGGACCTTTTTCATTTCTCCAAGCCCCTATATACATTCTGTATTTCAAAATCAGCCTCCCTTCCGTTTTCCTGCCCGTTTCAGTTTCAGCATAGCCTGTTAACTAAAATAAGACTGCCCATAAAAA
>JAKSQI010000042.1 GCA_024404215.1 Oscillospiraceae bacterium | reverse complement strand
TTCGCTCCCTCTCTCGGGCCGCCGGTCTTCGGGGCATTTGCGGCGGACAGGCCCTGGATATTGCCGCCGAGGGAAAAGAGCCCACTCTGCAGGAGCTGACCGAAATCCACAAACGCAAAACAGCTGCTTTAATTATAGCTGCCTGTGAAATCGGGGTGTATTACGCCGATGGCAGCCCGGAACAGCTTAAAGCTGCCAGAGCTTATGGAGAAGCCTTGGGTCTAGCCTTCCAGATACAGGATGATGTATTGGATGTAACCTCCACGGAGGAGGAATTAGGCAAGCCCATTGGAAGCGACAAGGATAATCATAAGTTCACTTTTGTTAATCTCTACGGTCTTGACCGCTGCCGAGAGATCATTGAAGAAGAAACAAGCCTGGCCTGTAATAGTCTGGAAGATGCCTTTAATGACGTCAGTTTCCTGTCCTGGCTAGCCCGCTATCTGTCCGGCCGCACAAAATAATAAAACTGAGATTCCATCATACAAAGGGAAGGACCTTGACCTTAGTCAAAGTCCTTCCTTTTACTTATTTAGTCCAGGCTGCAAACTCATCATCCGTTGCCAGAACCATGTGAGAACCATCTACCAAATGCTCGGTGCCAGAGGCATAATCAATGCCGCTGGACTTATAGTCATAGGTAATACTGGTCCGTTGCTTCTCCAGCACGGGATTTGGCTGCGGAATCGCAGACAGCAGGCTCTTGGTATAGGGATGAATGGGATTGTTAAAGATTTCCTCCGTAGTACCGGTTTCCACCATGTAGCCCAGGTGCAATACACCAATTCGGTCAGAAATGTACTTTACCATGCTCAGGTCGTGAGCAATAAAGAGGTAGGCACAACCGGTGTCTTCTTGAATATCCTTCATCAAATTGACAACCTGAGCCTGAATGGATACATCCAGAGCGGAAATGCATTCATCGGCAATAATCAGCTTGGGGTTCATAATCAGGGCGCGGGCAATTCCAACGCGCTGACGCTGACCGCCTGAGAACTGATGAGGGTATCGAGCCGCATGCTCAGAGGACAGCCCGACCTTTTTCAGCATGGCAGAAATCATTTCGTTTCTTTCCGCCTCACTGCTGAAGCGATGATGAATATCCAAACCTTCTCCTATAATGCTTTCCACCTTTTTTCGGGGGTTCAGGCTGGCCATAGGATCCTGGAAAATCATCTGCATGTCTCTGCGGAGCTTGTTGCGGGTATTGTTATCCATGCCACCGGAAATGACATCACCATCGAAGGTTATGGTACCGGATGTCGGATCATAGAGACGGATAATACTGCGGCCGATGGTCGTTTTACCGGAGCCGGATTCGCCAACCAAGCCGTAGGTCTCACCGGGATAGATATTAAAAGAAACTCCATTAACAGCCTTTACCGTGTAGTTGCGGGAAACAGGGAAATGCTGAACCAGCTTATCCACCACCAGTAAGGGTTCACGCTTATCCATGGTAGCCGGCCTCCTTTCTGGAACGCTCCAAACGGGCCTTTAATTCAGCAGGCATTTCCGTTTTGGGGGCGTCCGGATGCAGCAACCAGGTTGCCGCATAGTGGGTATCAGATATCTTAAAGAAGGGCGGAGCCACTTTCTCATCAATGACCAGAGCATAGCTATTGCGAGGAGCAAAGGCATCACCCTTTGGTTCATGCAGCAGGTTAGGGGGACTGCCGGGTATGGAATACAAACGAGCATCATCGGTTTCCAGGTCCGGCATGGCAGACAGAAGTCCCCAGGTGTAAGGATGTCTGGGGTCATAGAAGATTTCGTTAATCAAACCCGTTTCAATAATTCGGCCCGCATACATAACATTGACATAGTCAGCAACCTTAGCAACTACGCCCAGGTCGTGGGTAATGTAGATTACAGAAAGGCCAAGCTTGGCTTGAATGTCCTTGATCAGCTCAAGAATCTTTGCCTGAATGGTTACATCCAAAGCAGTAGTCGGCTCATCACAAATAAGCAGATCCGGATTAGAGGCCAGGGCAATAGCAATAACAACACGCTGGCGCATACCGCCGGAAAGCTGATGGGGATAATTCTTCATACGCTTTTCCGCATCGGTAATCCCAACCAGATTCAGCAGTTCAATGGCTCTGGCATGAGCCTGTTCCTTATTCATGTCGGTATGCATGAGCATACCCTCCATAATCTGCTTGCTAATGGGCATGGTAGGGTCCAAACTGGTCATAGGATCCTGAAATACCATGGCAATATGCCTGCCATTGAAATTCCGACGCATATCCTTTTTGCTCAGCTTCAGCAGGTCTGTGGTAACCATGTTACCCTGCTCATCCTCATAGGTGTAGAGAATCTCGCCGCTGTTCACGGTAGCATTACCGTCCAGCAGGCCGGTAGCCGCCTTCATGGTAACGGATTTACCCGAACCGGATTCGCCAACAATGGCAACGGTTTCGCCTTTTCTAAGCTTTAAATTCACACCCCGGATGGCGTGAATGCTTCCGGCATTGGTACGGAAGGAGATATCAAGGTTATTAATATCAAGAATGGTTGTTCCTTTTTCCATGAATATCGCCTCCTTACATGTCTTCCAGCTTGGGAGCAAGAGCCTCACGCAAGCCGTCGCCGATGAAGTTGAATCCCAGCATCAGCAAAGCCAGCACCACAATAGGCGGCAGAATCTGATAGGGAAGTGTAGTGATGTTATTGAAACCATCTTCAATCAAAGAACCAATGGAGCACTGGGGCAGAACAATACCTACACCAACAAAGCTCAGAAAAGCTTCCGTGAAAATGGCAGTAGGGATGGAGAACATAACCTGAGTAATGATAGGACCAATGGTATTGGGAAGAATCTGCTTAAAAATGATATGGAAGCTTCCGGCACCTAAGGTGCGGCTGGCAAGGACGTATTCCTGCTCCTTGATTTTCAGCATTTCAGCACGGGCAATTTTACTCATGCCGATCCATTCTGTCAGCAGTAAAGCTACAATAACCAATCCAATACCCTTAGCCATGACAATGGCCAAAACGGATACAATAACCAGACGGGGAATGCTGTTAAAAATCTCAACAATTCGCTGCATGACAATGTCGATTTTTCCGCCAAAGAAGCCGGAAATCAAGCCGTAGCTCATACCAACAATCATGTCAATGATAATGGTAACGAAAGCAATCAGCAGAGAGATTCTGGCGCCTTGCCAGGTTCTGGTCCACAAATCACGGCCCAGCGCATCCGTACCAAAAAGGAAGGTGCGGTCAGCGAAGCTGTCAGCATAGTCATCGCCGGTAAAAAGCTTATGCAGGAAAGGAACGCGGGGCGACAGGCTGCCGGCGGTAATCTGCTTGCCATCCGCATTGGTATAGGCAACAATATCCTTATACCCGTAGCTGTTCATGACAGGCCCAAGTATGGCCAAAACCAAAATAGCTGCAACAATAATCAAGCCGACAACGGCTCTCTTGTTTCGGAAAAAGTGGATGATAACGCCCTTCCAGTAGCCCTGAGAAGCAAAGTTGTGGTCCGTGTTAATATCACGGTCACCCAGAAAAGCGAAATCACCGGGCTGTGGCACATAAGCAGCAGCTTCAGCTGCACTTGTCACGGGAACATTTTTATTCATTTAGGCATCCCCCTTTGCAGAAACACGGATTCTGGGGTCGAGAACACCATACAGAATATCAACCACAAGCATGATACCGATATAAAGACTGGAATATAGAATACCGAGGGCCAGAACATAGTTATAGTCTACACCATCACCGGCAATGGAATCTACCATCAGCTTACCAATACCATTAATACCGTAAATCTTTTCAACAACCAAAGCACCGGTCAGCAAGTCAACAATTAAGGGAGCCAGAACCGTAACAATGGGAATCAAAGCATTACGCAGTACGTGACGGAATACCAAAGTGGAGCCATACATGCCCTTAGACTCAGCCAGGCGAACATAATCACTGTCCATAACCTCAACCATCTCGTTTCGGGTGAAGCGAGAAATGGTGGAAAGAGTCAGCAAGCTGAGTGAAACAGCGGGAATGATGGAACTGAAGAAGAACTGTGAGCTCTGGAAAAAGTAGGGAAAGAAGGAAATCTTATAGGAAAAGAAATACTGAAGGAAGATGAGAAATACATAAGAGGGGACGCAGACACCAATTATGGAAACAACCGTACAGAAGCCATCCAGAAAACGGCCGCGGTTCAGTGCAGCACAAATACCAAGCAGCAAGCCTACAAAGGTACCAAAGAGAATGGCCAAACCACCAATACGGAAGGAATTGGATACACAGGTGGTCATTACGGTGTTAATAGGCGCACCATTATAAAGGGAAGACCCTTTACCGAAATCGCCTTTGGTGAGGTTTTTCATGTAGCGGAAGAATTGAACCAAAACAGGGTCATCCAAACCCATCTCGGCACGGCGGTTTGCTATCTGTTCATCACTCATTCGCTCAGAAGGGAAGGGATTACCGGGCATAATGCGAACAAGAATAAACAAAAGGAAGATGATAATCAACAGCGTAACCAAAGCCATTACAATTCTTTTCAGAATGTATTTTGACATAAGCAGCAATCCTTTATGTAAGAATAAAAAAATCGGAGCAGTCTTATATTAGACTGCTCCGACTGTCAGGGTTAGGAATTAGCCGAGAACAGCGTTCTTGTAAACACGGTTCAGTGCAACAGGGTGGAATTCAACACCCGAAACACCCTTAACAAGGTTGGCGTTTGCCTTAGTGTAAAGGGGAGCGATGACAGCTTCCTGCATTACCAGGCCTTCGCCTTCCAGCAGGGCAGCCCAACGGGCATCGTAATCGCTTACGTACTTGCCGGTGGTGCAATCAGCAACGATAGCATCGTATTCTGCATTGCTCCAGAAACCGTAGTTATTGGAGTTGTTGGTAATCCACATGCCCATATAGGTCATAGGATCGGCGTAGTCAGGCCCCCAACGGGTCAGGGCTACATCGTAGTTGTCGTTCTGCATTTTATCCAGACGTTCAGCCTTGGTCATGGGCTGCAGGTTAATGATAACGCCGGGCAGAGCTTCTTCAACCTGGCTCTTGATGGCCTGAGCAACCTTAGCAACCTCATCACCTTCGTTGTTACCATAAATCATGGTGAACTCAAAGGAGTCAGCACCCAGCTCAGCCTTGGCAGCAGCCAGATACTCGCCAGCCTTATCAACATTGTAGCCGATATAGTCCTTGAACATATCCTGGTCAGCAGAGAAGTCTTCACCGGTAGTTGCAGAAGCAGCAAACTGAGGAGGTACCGCAGTGTAGGTGGGCAGAGAACCGTCCTTAACGTAGTTATCTACCAAAGACTCACGGTCCAGAGAGTTGGTAATAGCCAAACGCAGGTTCTGGTTGGCCAGCTGACCGCCGTTAGCATTGTTCTCGGTCTGGCTGAAGGTGAGGTACCACATATAGCCGGCACCAACGGTGTTCAGGCTCTTGCTCAAGTCAGCATCAGACTTAACGCTGTCAACCTGGTCACCATTTACGGTTACCAGATCCAGAGTGCCATTCTTGAAAGCAGTCAAAGCGCTGTCAGAAGAACCAACAACCTGATAGGAAATACCATTGAGCTTAACACGGGCAGCATCCCAGTAGTCAGCATTCTTCTTGACCTTAAGGCTTGCCGTACCGGGGGTATAGTCTTCCAGAACGAATGCACCGTTGCTCAGGAAGGTCTTGGGGCTGGTGCCATAGGTACCGTCTTCCAGGCCATTATAGAACTCTTCGTTAATGGGATAGAAGGTGGGGAAGTACATCAGAGAGGGGAAGAAGGAAACGGGAACATCCAGCTCTACTACAAAGGTCTTGGCATCAGGAGCGCTTACACCCAAAGTGGTGGGATCGGCACCTTCATAAATAATGCTGTCAGCATTCTTTACGCAGCCAACGCTGGAATCCATCATGTAGGCGTACTCACCGGCTTCTTCACAGATGCGTCTCCATGCGAAAACAAAGTCGTCAGCGGTAACAGCTTTACCGTTGGACCACTTGGCATCACGGAGGTGGAAGGTGTAAACCGTGCCGTCCTCAGAAATATCCCAGGTTTCAGCCAGGGCAGGAACAGCAGCACCGTCAGCGTTCATCTGAGTCAGGCCGTCAATGCAGTCGGCAATGAGCTCAAAGGATTCACCATCGGTGGCAAGATTGGTGTCAAGAGACATGATGTTGGTGCTGAGCATAACATTCAGGTAACCAGCATCAGCCTTCTTGGAGCTTCCGCAGGCGCACAGACAAACAACCATGACGACTGCCAGAAGCAAGGCAATTGCTTTTTTCAATTTTCTCATCCTTTCGAATTATTAATGCTTATCTACAAGCCGTTTTATTATAAAACATTTTATAAATTCTTTCAACGATTGTTCATTTAAAAAGAAAGGATATTTTGAAGGATTCTTTTGGCAATACTGCAAAACAGTGTCATACAAAGTATATGACACTGTCTAACTTGAATTATTTATTCTGAAAATCAGTCTTCGCTTTCCTTTTGCCGCGAAAGCAGTATAACCGCTGCCAGCACACAGCAAATGCCCACTATGGTCATAAGACTGACCGGCTCCCGGTATGCCACAATGCCCAATAAGGCAGCCACAATCGGTTCCGAGGTTGCAACAATGGCTGCATAATCCGGGCCAATATCTTTCATACCAACGGTATAGCACAGATACGGAATAAAAGCCGACGCGGTTGCAGTAAGCAAAAGGAAGAGCAATAAGCCAAGGGAAGAGTCAGCCCCCTGGCAGATGCGAACAATTTCCGGAACATCCGCAATGAACCAGCTGCCTACAGATGCAACTAGAAAGGTCAGAGCCGTTACTGTCAATGGGGCATACTGTTTCAGCGCTACAGCGCCGAAAATACTGTATAGGGCGTAGCCAATTCCACTGCCCAGTCCAAACAGAAAGCCGGAAAGGGACAGAGAACCGCCAAGACCGGAAACCAAAACACAGCCGGCAAAAGCGAGGGTCAAGCAGAGAAGCTTGCGGCCCGTGAGACGGTTATGAAGGAACAGAATCGACAGCAGCATAGCCCAGATGGGAGACGGAGAAAGCAAGATAGCTGCCACGGATAGACTCATGCGGTTAATGGCTGCAAAATAACAACAGGTAAAAAACAATACACTCAGCAGTCCCAAAGCCAAAAACAGAGGAATATCCTTCGGGCGAATGCAGAAAGCCCGACGGTCCTTCAGCAGAGCCGCTGCAGCAAACATCACCGCTGCAAAGGTCATGCGGAGAGAAGCTATCTGAATGCTGTTGAAGCCATAGTCGTTAAGGGTGCGAACATAGATGCCCATGGTACCCCAAAACACGCCGGCTATCAATACAAGAAAAATCCCACGACGAAAATGTTTGTGTTCCATTTTCTTACCCCTCTGTCTTATCCTGCCGGGCAATCCAGGCCATAAGCAAATTTACTATTTTTTTCTCTTGGGAAGCGGTCAGCTCCTTACCCTGTGGTATGCGATACCACTTCTCCAGGCAGCCTCGGCAACAGCAGGCGCAGGCGTGCTGTGCCTTAAACACCGGATGGCCTTTCATGGGTGTCTGGGCTCCATCGTTAACCGGATAAGCAGGGGCTAAGCGGCTGTGGATAAAATCCCGGGCGTGAGACTCTATTTTATCATATCCCTTTGCATGCAGGTAATCCCGTTCCTTTTGAGTTAAAGTGAAGGAAGAACGAAATTTGGATTTTTCCAGCTTATCCAGGGCCTCATCAATGGTCTGCAT
This sequence comes from Oscillospiraceae bacterium, assembly GCA_024404215.1. Lineage (GTDB taxonomy): Bacteria > Bacillota > Clostridia > Oscillospirales > Oscillospiraceae > Alloscillospira. The sequence continues at coordinate 3,240 of JAKSQI010000042.1, read as the reverse complement.
GGTGACGTCTCCCTTCTTAGTCTGCGGCATGTGTCTGCCTAGGTATTCTTCGATTCAATGACATCATGCTGCAGCCATTTGCCGTTAATATAACGGATGGTAAACAGGACAGCCCTGGCGGTCCAGTCAGAGAACATGGCAACCCAAACGCCAAGAACGCCAAATCCGGCATAACGGCAAAGATACCAGCAAAGCCCCACCCGAAGAATCCACATGGTGGCTGTAGATATCGCCATGGAATAGGTCACATCGCCGGCTGCCCGCATACCATAGGCCGGTGTAAAGCCCAAAGACCAGATAAAGGGCTTAATACAGGCAATAATCAATATAATACGGAAGGTTTCTGCAGCGTTTTGCGCACTTAAACCTGCCAGCCCGGTAATAGGCTTGGTAATGAAGAGGGACAGAACGGAAAAGCTTAAGACCGACAGGAAGGACAAAAATGTCAGCTTTTTTACATAATGCCTCGCTTCGTCGTTCCGTCCGGCGCCGACACACTGGCCAACTACCGTAACCAGCCCAATGCCAATGGCCATGCCCGGCATGGAGGTAAAGAGCTCAATTTGAGCAACGATGGCCTGAACCGCCATGGCGTCAGTACCAAGGGTGGAAACTGTGCTTTGAACCAGCAGCTTGCCCAACTGGAAGGTACAGTTTTCAATACCGGTGGGAATTCCAATATATAAGATTCGACGGATAACCCCCCAATCCGGACGCAGGCTTCGGTAGGCATCAAAGGTGATAACCTGCCCAGGCTTATGCTGATAGATAAGAATAGCCACGGCAGCAAAAATTCGAGAAACCGCCGTTGCAATAGCCGCACCGGCAACCCCCATGTGGAAAACAAAAATAAGCAAGGCATTGCCTATGATATTCATGATGTTGGATATTACGGAAATCCGCATGGGCAGGCGGGAATTACCCGCAGCCCGAAATAGAGCTGCGGAACCATTATTCAAGGCAACAAAAGGATAAGAAAGAACCGTGATGGTAAAATACAGCAGAGAATTACTCATTACCTCTTCGTCCACGGTGCCGTAAATGAGTCGGAGAAGTGGTTCCCGAACAAAGATAAATAAGACAGTAAATACCAAAGAAACAGCGGTAACCGCCAGCATCAGCTGCCGTCCGGCCTGATTGGCTCGCCCGTTCTCCTTATGGCCAATATACTGGGAGCACAAAATGGCACCGCCGGTGGCCATGGCAGACAGCAGATATATGACCAGCACATTGATGGAGTCAACAAGAGAAACTGCCGAAAGGGCAGCCTTCCCAACATTGGAAACCATCATGGTATCGGCAGTACCCATTAGGGACATTAATATCTGCTCTATAATTAAAGGTATTAAAAGCTTGCGCAAATCGCGATTGGAAAACATAAGGCATCCTCTTTTCTCATAACCAATTTATCATAAACCATTTTAAACAAAGTGCAAGACCGGAAATTAAAAAAGAATACCCTTTTTATTTATCATCCGCCGCCGACCTATCGTCCTTTTACCAAACCCGGAAATGTGATATGATATAGAAAACGCTTAAAGGGAGGGGTCACACATGACCATAGCGGAGGAACTCTTCGCTCTTCAGGATAAGGAATATGCTGCCTTTCAGGCCAAGCTTACCCCCGGCATTGAGGCAGAGCGCATAATCGGTGTACGGGTTCCAAGGGCCAGAGAGCTGGCAAAGCGGCTGTATCGGGAAGGAGACTATCATCCTTTTTTGAATTCTTTACCCCATTTATATTTTGATGAAAACATCCTCCACGCCTTGCTGATATCCGAAATCAAGGATTTTGATACCTGCATGGTGGAACTGGAGAAGTTTCTGCCCTATATCGATAACTGGGCAGTTTGCGATATTCTGTCACCTAAGGTGTTCCAAAAAAGGAAAGGGCAGCTGCTGACGGCCATTCAAGGCTGGGTAGCCTCGCCCTTGGCCTATACCTGCCGCTTTGGCATGGAAATGCTTATGACCCATTTTCTGGACGATGCTTTTCTGCCGGAATATCTGGAGCTGCCGTCCCGGGTTCGTTCGCAGGAATACTACGTTAACATGATGACGGCCTGGTTTTTTGCTACAGCTCTGGCAAAGCAATGGGATTCGGCCATTACATACCTGGAGCAAAACCGGCTGGATACCTGGACCCATAACAAAACCATTCAGAAAGCAAGAGAAAGCTACCGCATCAGCGCAGATCAAAAGGAGTATTTAAAAACACTAAAAAGAAAGGGCTAATACCTGCAGGCGAGTTTTGCCCTGGCTGTGGCAAGAAAGTAAATGAGTTGGAGTAAGAAAACATATGATGGAAATAAAAACAGAAAGACTGATTTTAAGAAAGTGGACCCTTGATGACGCAGAGTGTTTATTTGCATACGCGAAAAACCCTAATGTTGGTCCGATAGCCGGATGGCCCCCGCATCAAGATATAGAAACAAGCCGAGATGTTATTAAAAACGTCTTTTGCGGAGCAGAGTGTTATGCCGTCTGCGAAAGAGAAAACAACGTTGCCATTGGAGCTGTTGAGCTTAAACTAAATGGTCACACGGATATGACGGAAAGAGACGATGAATGTGAGCTCGGCTATTGGTTGGGGGAACCATTTTGGGGCAGAGGGTATATCCCTGAAGCTGCAAATGCTCTTATAAAGAGAGGCTTTGAAGAACTGGGTATGACTGCCATCTGGTGCGGATACTATGATGGTAACGAAAAGTCAAAAAGGGTTCAGGAGAAGCTGGGCTTTACTTATCACCATACCTGCAACGAGGTTCCTGTTCCTTTACTTAACGAGGTGCGAATCGGCCATACAAACGTTATGACAAAGGAACAATGGAAAGCCATGGTTCTGTAGAATTCTCATCAGGCTCTAATTTAACGGAAGGATGGCCGGGAAAATACTTGACAAACCGCTCTTCCTAGTGTTAAATAAAGAAAACCAGTGAGGTGGAAGTAAAACTGCCAGCGCATCTGCAGAGAGTCCCGTCCTTGGCTGTAAGCGGGATGATAAGCGGGGCAGTAAATGGACCACTGAGGGCAGCAGGAAAGGTGAGAACTGAGTATAAGCTGACGTAAGCCTGCGTTAAGGGCAGAAGAGATGATGGTCTTTTCGCAAAGCGGCCGTTGAACCGGCAAGCAAGGTGGTACCGCAGATATTTATCTGTCCTTGTTCCCGAGAGGGAGCAAGGGCATTTTTGTTGTGTGCCCGGCATGGGCAACGACTTGGTGGTGAAAGTCCACTACGGA
>JAKSQI010000041.1 GCA_024404215.1 Oscillospiraceae bacterium | reverse complement strand
CCGCTGCCGTCATCCAGTGTAATATAGGCCATCATGGAGTTATTCTTGGTGGGCGTGGTTTTTACAGCATCTATGATGCCTGCCAGCAGGAGCTTTTGGTCATCTCGAAAACGCCGGGGTCCCTCATTGGAAGCGAAATCTGACAGAATCAGGCCCAGCGGAACGGCACCGGCGGCTTTGGCAGGGGCACGGTAATCGTCCATGGGGTGCCCGGACAAGTAGAGGCCGGTAACCTCGTGTTCCATGGACATGAGCTCCTGGCGGCTGTATTCCCCTACAGGGGGCAGGTCAATGTGAGGGATATCCTCTCCGCAGCCGACGCCGAACAAATCCATCTGACCGGCAATGTTGTTGCGTCTGGCATCGGCAACACCGTCCAGCACCATGCCGCAGACATGCATCAATTGCTTGCGCGTGGCCCCCAGGCTATCAAAACAGCCGCATTTGATGAGACTTTCAGCGGCTCGCCGATTCAGCTCATTGCCGGTCATTCGACTACAGAAGTCCTCAAAGCCGGTAAAGGGGCCACCAGCGGTGCGTTCCTGCATCAAAGCTCGAATCAGACCCCAGCCGATGCCCTTGACGGCTACCAGACCATAGCGGATGTAATCGCCGGATACGGTGAACATGTCCCGGGATTCGTTTACGTCAGGCGGCAGCAGGGAAATGCCCATTTCTTTACATTCGGCCGTATACTCGGCTACCTTTTCCGGATTATCCAATACGCTGCTCATAAGGGCAGCCATGTATTCTTTGGGGTAATGGCATTTGAGATAGGCGGTCTGATAGCAAACAACCGCATAGGATACGGCGTGTGCCTTGTTGAAGGCGTAATTGGCAAAGTCCAGGATTTCGTCGTAGATGGCGGCGGCAATCTGTGCCGGGATGCCATTGGCTACAGCGCCGCAGATACCTCTTTCCGGGTCACCGTGGATAAAGGTCTCTCTTTCCTTTACAATGGCGGCCTGCTTTTTTTTGCTCATGGCCCGGCGAATCATATCTGCCTGCCCAAGGGAGAAGCCTCCCAGCTTGCGGAGAATCTCCAAAACCTGCTCCTGATACACAATGCAACCGTAGGTTACCTGCAAAATAGGCTCCAGCATGGGGTGCTTGTAGCTAATCCTCTCCGGGTGGCGGTTGTTATCCAAAAAGCGTGGGATGCTGTCCATGGGACCCGGACGGTAGAGGGCAATAATAGCGGTTATGTCTTCAATGCTCTTTGGCTGCAGACCGGTGCATACAGCCGTAATACCCGTGGATTCCATCTGGAACACGCCCATGGTTTTTCCGGCGGAAAGCATGGCATAGGTGCCTTCGTCGTTGTCCGGTATGGTCTTGATGTCAAAATCCGGTGTGTGCCGGTGAATGGCCTTCACAGCATCGTCAATTACGGTGAGGGTGCGAAGACCGAGAAAATCCATTTTCAGAAGACCCAGCTCTTCCAGGGTGGTCATGACATACTGGGTGGCTATGGAATCATCCTTTTTGGACAGGGTGAGGGGGACGTAGTCACTGACCGGTCGTTTGGTAATAACTACACCGGCGGCGTGGGTACCGGAGTCCTTAGGCATGTCCTCCAGTGCCATGGCAGTCTGAATGACGCGACGAACTCTTTCATCCTTCTCCATTTGTTCCCGGAGTGCTTTGCTGGTTTCCACCGCTTGACTGAGGCGAATATTCAATACATTGGGGATTTCCTTGGCCAGGGCGTTTTCTTCGGAGAAGCTGAGGGACATGGCCTTGGAAACGTTGCGGACGGCATTTTTGGCCTTCAGGGTATTAAAGGTTACAATCTGGGCCACATGGTCTTCGCCGTATTTCCGCTTGACATAATCAATGACCTCGCCTCTGCGGCGTTCACAGAAATCCATATCAATATCGGGCATACTGACCCGTTCCGGATTCAGGAAGCGTTCAAAGTAAAGGCTGTACTTTACCGGATCGATATCGGTGATTTCAAGACAATAGGATACAATGCTGCCGGCAGCACTTCCGCGACCGGGACCTACAGGAATGCCGGCGTTTTTTGCGAACATGACAAAATCCTGAACAATGAGAAAATAGTCAGTGAAGCCCATGCGTTCAATCATGTCCAGTTCATAATCCAGCTGTGCCAGCAGCTCGGGGCTGCCGTCACCAAAACGCTTGCGGAAGCCCTTTTGGCATTGCTCGCGCAGATAACCGGCACTGGTGACTCCTGGGGGTAGGGCAAACTCCGGAAGGTGATAGTGGCCGAATTCAAACTCCAGATTGCAGAGATCGGCAATGCGATTGGTGTTATCTGCGGCTTCCGGACAGTCCGGAAAGAGGGCACGCATTTCATCCTCGGATTTCACGTAGAATTCGTCGGTTTCAAAACGCATGCGATCAACATCATCCACGGTCTTGCCGGTCTGAATGCAGAGCAGTACATCCTGAGCGTAGGCATCTTCTTTGGTGATGTAATGGCAGTCGTTGGTTACGACCAGCGGGATTCCCGTTTCCCTGTGCAGGCGGAGCAGACCTGTATTAACAGCCTGCTGTTCCCGGATGCCATGGTCCTGCAACTCAAGAAAAAAGCTGTCAGAACCAAAGATTTCACGCATGTCCAGAGCCAGCTTTTTAGCCTTGTCATACTGGTCCTCCATGAGGGCACGGGGAATTTCACCGGCAAGGCAGGCACTGAGGGCGACCAGCCCCTCACTGTAGCGACGCAGCAGCTCCCAGTCTACTCGGGGCTTGGTATAAAAGCCCTCTGTGAAGCTTCGGCTTACCAGCTGACAAAGGTTGCGGTAGCCGGTCTCATTTTTGCAGAGCAGAACCAGGTGGTAGCGGGCGGAATCGTATTCCCGTTCCTTGTCAAAGCGGGAACGGGCAGCAACGTATACCTCACAGCCAATCAGGGGCTTGATGCCGGCCTCCTTGCAGGCTTTGTAAAAGTTTATGGCGCCGTACATGACCCCATGGTCGGTAATGGCGCAGGCAGCCTGCCCCAGCTCGGCAACCCGCTTTACCAGGTCTTTGATGCGGCAGGCTCCATCCAACAGGCTGTATTCGGTATGAAGGTGAAGGTGAACAAAACTCATAGAGACTCCTTAGTTGACAAGGGCGTACAGGCAGAAAAGGGGCTGTGCGTGCACAGCCCCAAAAAGAATGGTCTTAGTTCAGCTTGGCAGAGACGGCCTCGGCCAAATCGGCATAGCGCTTGGCGCTGTCGCTGTCACCGGCCTGGCTGAAAGCAGCACTGGCATTTCGACAGAGCAGGGCATAGTCCTTGTTTTCACCGAAAATCAGCTTGGTCTTCTCGCCCGCTGTAACAAACAGGGAAGCAGCCTCGGCATAGCGGCCGGCATGATAGGCGATAGCAGCCTTGGTGTTCAGGGCGCCGGCGTAATGGGGATTCATGCCGCCATCCAGGGTTTCAAAAATAGAGAGGGCCTTGTCCAGGCAGGCCAAAGCCTGCTCGGCCTTGCCACTATTATAATAGGTAATAGCCAGGTTGGCGTGATTGGTAGCAATTTCCGCATCGTTGTCGGGAACCTTTTGGAGATACTCCAAAGCCTTCTCAAAGCTTTGGGCGGCTAAATCCAAACGGCCCATGTCCTGGTAGACCAAACCGGTGTTGTTGTAAAGGCCGGCAAATTCATAGGCATCGGTGTTGCTGCTGGTTTGCAGTATTCTCTCAGCTTCGCCGAAGGCGGCCAAGGATTCCTCAAACTTGCCCATCAAACGAAGGGCGCCGGCCATGTTCAGCATAACAACGGCATAAGCACTGTTGTGCTCCAAACCACGGTTGTCCATTTCGTCCTTGACCAGTGCAAAGCAATGCAGGCATTTATCAAATTGGCTGGTGCCACGGTAAAAACAGGCCATCTCATTTAAAATGGCAATGCGGGAGTCGCTGCACTCCAAAATCCACTGCTTTTCCTGATCACTCATGCAGGCTACGGTTTCCTCAGGAGTGTGATCGGTGTGGTCGCTGCAGCTGCTGCATTCACTGGGGATAATCATGTAGGACTCAGCCTCGGCCAGACTGTCCATTAAAAACCTTTCGGTAGCGGCGTTGTCGTAGCGGGCAAAGTGTTCATCAAGCTTTTTGTAAAAGCCCTGAATATCAAAAGCTGCCATGGGAATTCCTCCGTTAATGATGTATTTACACTGCTGTATACTATAATTAATATGTATATTATACGCCGAAACTCCCGGATTCGTCAACAGGAGGGGAAACACAAATAGGGCATGATACCCCCGTCCGGCACATGAAGAGGGGGGAGAGATTGCTTGCTGAGAAGGAAAATTCTTTTTAAAAATAAAAGAAAAATGCTTGACTTTTGATGGGCCTTTTGGTATTCTATGTGGGCACGCTAAGGGCTCGTGTGTCTTTTTGTGTGCAAAATTGCGTTGATCCGGGAGATTGCAGGCTTGGCCTGGTCACTTCCGGGGAGTATGTCCGGTATCGGCTCCGTGCCGATACGCAATCGGGCGGCTGAGAAATACTGTACGTATGGCGTATATCGCCTGCGCAGGGAAACCGGCCGGAAATTGTTGCTTTTCTGCCGGCTTTTTTCTTGAACAGGAGTGATACGCACGGTTGCGTGTGCAGGATTTCTCATCCGTACGCAATACATCACGGTACCCAATGCCGTGAAAGAACGTACGTGTTAGGAGGACACAACAAAATGGCATCCAAGAAAATGATTCGCATCAGACTCAAGGCTTACGATCATCAGCTGATTGATCAGGCCGCAGCACGCATTGTAGAAACTGCCAAGCGTACCGACGCTAAGGTTTCCGGTCCTATTCCCCTTCCGACCCAGAAGGAAGTAGTTACCATCCTGAGAGCTGTTCACAAGTACAAGGACAGCCGTGAGCAGTTCGAGCGCAGAACCCACAAGAGACTCATTGATATCATGAACCCCACCCAGAAGACGGTTGAGGCTCTGATGTCCCTGGAGCTCCCTGCCGGCGTAGAAATCGAAATCAAGCTGTAATCGCCCGGCACCCTGCTTTGTAAGAACCCAACGCCTGTCATCTTGCGGGATGGGCGGGGTCATGTTAGCAGCCTCTCGCCAAACAGGTGAAGCGCGCTAACCAATAACCTGAAGGAGGAAAACAATATGATTAAACAAGCAATCATCGGTAAAAAGGTCGGCATGACGCAGATCTTCGATGAGAACGGCAAGGTAATCCCTGTTACCGTAATTGAAGCAGGTCCTTGCGTGGTAGTGCAGAAGAAGACCGTTGAGAGAGACGGCTACGCTGCAGTTCAGCTGGGTTACCAGCCTACCAAAGAGCATAAGCTGACCAAGCCCGAGGCTGGTCACCTGAAGGCCAACAATGTGGACATGATGAAGGTCCTCAAGGAGTTCCGCTTCGGCGATGACTCCGCCATGAATGCCGGCGATGTTATCAAGGCAGATGCCTTTAAGGCCGGCGACAAGGTTGACGTAACCGGTATTTCCAAAGGTAAGGGCTACGCCGGCGTTATCAAGCGTTACGGCGCACAGCGCACTCCTACCACCCACGGCGGCGGTCCTGTTCACAGACATGCCGGTTCCATGGGCGCCTGCTCCACTCCTTCCCGTATTTTCAAGGGCAAGATTGGTGCCGGTCACATGGGCGCTGAGCAGGTTACTGTTATGAACCTCAACGTTGTCAAGGTAGATGCTGAGCTGAACATGATTGCTATCCGCGGCGCCATTCCCGGCCCCAAGGGCGGCATTGTGTACATCAAGAACACTGCCAAGACCAACCGTGTAAAGAACACCGTTGTTACCGTAAGCACCAACCCGCAGAAGAAATCTGCAAGAGGCTAAGAAAGGAGAGAGTTAAATGCCTACAGTTAAGGTTTACAACATGGCCGGCGAGACCGTCGGTGAGGTCGAACTCTCCGAGGCCATTTTCGGCATTGAGCCCAATCAGCAGGCTCTCCACGCTACTGTTAAGAACTATCTCGCCAATCAGAGACAGGGCACTCAGTCCGCTCTGACCAGAGCTGAAGTAGCCGGCGGCGGCAAGAAGCCCTATCGTCAGAAGGGTACCGGCCGCGCTCGTCAGGGCAGCACCCGCGCTCCTCAGTTCACCCACGGCGGTATCGTATTTGCTCCCAAGCCCCGCAGCTATGCTTATTCCCTGAACAAGAAGCTGAAGAGACTGGCTCTGAAGTCTGCTCTGTCCATGAAGGCCGCTGAGAACAGCATCGTTGTAATCGACAGCCTGGAGATGAGCGAAATCAAGACCGCTTCCTTCGCAAAGCTGCTGGCCGCTGTTGATGCAGCCAAGGCTCTGGTTGTTACCCCCGAGGTAAACAAGAATGTAGTACTCAGCGCCAGAAACATTCCCGGTGTTGAGACCACCATCGCTGCCATCCTGAACCCCTACATGATCATGACCAATGGCAAGGTAGTTCTGGATAAGGCAGCTCTGGCCAAGATCGAGGAGGTTTATGCCTAATGAAGTCTATTTATGATATCATTATTCGCCCGATTATCACCGAGCAGTCTATGGAGCACACTGACCTCAAAAAGTATGTTTTTGAAGTAGCTCCCGATGCTAACAAGGTTGAAATCAAGGCTGCCGTTGAAGGTATCTTTGGTGTTAAGGTCGATAAGGTCAACACCCTCAACATGCTGGGTAAGGAAAAGCGCACCGGCCGTTATCCTGCCGGTCACCGCAAAAACTGGAAGAAGGCAGTTGTTAAGCTGACCGACGATTCCAAGACCATCGAATTCTTCGAAGGAATGGTATAAGGGGGAACTGAAGAATGTCTGTTAAAACTTTTAAACCTACCACTCCGTCAAGAAGAAATATGTCTGTTTCCGGCTTTGACGGCGTAGATAAGAAGGCAAAGCCCGAGCGTAAGCTGGTAGAAGTTCTGAAGAAGCACTCCGGCCGCAACAGCTATGGCCGCATCACCGTTCGCCATCAGGGCGGCGGTAACCGCAAAAAGTATCGTATCATTGACTTTAAGCGTGACAAGGTGGATGTTGAGGGTACCGTTCTCCGTTTGGAGTATGACCCCAACCGCAGCGCTTTCATCGCTTTGGTTGAGTATACCGATGGCGAGCGTCGCTACATTCTGGCTCCTGTTGGTCTGGCTGCCGGTGACAAGGTTCTGTCTTCCGTTAACGCCGATATCAAGCCCGGTAACGCTCTTCCCATCAGCGCTATTCCCGTTGGTACTGTTATCCACAACATTGAAATCTACCCCGGTAAGGGCGCCCAGCTGGTTCGCAGCGCCGGCGTTGCCGCTCAGCTGATGGCTAAGGAAGGCACCATGGCTCAGGTTAGACTGCCTTCCGGCGAGTATCGTCTGATTCGCATGGACTGCAAGGCTACCGTAGGTCAGGTTGGCAACATTGACCACGCCAACATTGCCATCGGTAAGGCCGGCCGCAAGCGTCATATGGGCATCCGTCCTACCGTTCGCGGTTCCGTAATGAACCCCTGTGATCACCCCCACGGTGGTGGTGAAGGTAAGGCTCCTGTTGGCCGTCCCGGCCCTGTTACCCCTTGGGGTAAGCCTGCAATGGGTTACAAGACCCGCAAGGGCAAGAACCGTACCAACAAGTTCATTGTAAAGCGTCGCAACGCTAAGTAATCAAAGGAGGTCAATATAATATGAGCAGAAGTATTAAGAAGGGCCCCTTTGCCGCTCCCGAGCTTTTGAAGCGGGTCGATGAACTGAATGCAGCCGGTGAGAAGAAGGTCCTGAAGACCTGGTCCCGTTCTTCCACCATTTTCCCGTCCTTCGTTGGACACACCATTGCCGTCCATGATGGCCGCCGTCATGTTCCTGTTTATGTAACGGAAGACATGGTTGGTCACAAGCTGGGCGAGTTTGCTCCGACTAGAACCTTCCGCGGTCACGCCGGAAGCAAGACCGGTAAATAAGGAGGCATACTGAAAAATGGAAGCAAAAGCACATATTAAATATGCCAGAATTTCTCCCCGCAAGGTTCAGATTGTCTGTGACCTGATTAGAGGCAAGGATGTTAAGTCCGCTCAGGGTATCCTGATGGCTACTCCTAAGGCAGCCAGCGAGCTCATGCTCAAGTTGCTCAAGAGCGCTGTGTCCAATGCCGAAAACAACTTCAACATGGATCCTGAAAAGCTCTATGTATCTGCTACCTATGCTAACCCCGGCCCCATCCTGAAGCGCTTTATGCCCCGCGCTCAGGGCCGCGCATATCGTATCAACAAGAGAACTTCTCACATCACCATCGTTGTTGCTGAGAGAGACTAAGGGAGGAGGCTGAATATGGGTCAGAAAGTTAATCCGCATGGCCTGCGCGTAGGCGTAATCAAGGACTGGGATTCCCGTTGGTTTGCCCGCGCTGACAAGGTCGGCGATCTTATCGTTGAAGATTACAACATTCGTAAATATCTGAAGGCTAGCCTGTATGAAGCAGGCGTTCCCAAGATTGAAATTGAACGCGACAGCACCAAGGTTCGCATCTACATTCACTGCTCTCGTCCCGGTGTCGTAATCGGCAAGGGCGGCGCTGAGATTGAAAAGCTGCGCGCCGAGGTTTCCAAGCGCATTGGCAAGCCTGTTGATATCAGCATCGTTGAGGTTAAGAGCCCCGACACCAATGCTCAGCTGGTTGCTGAAAGCATTGCTGCAAAGCTGGAAAAGCGCATCGGCTTCCGCCGTGCCATGAAGAACGCTATGAGCCGTGCCATGCGTCTTGGCGTTCGCGGTATCAAGGTAACCTGCTCCGGCCGTATCGGCGGTGCTGAAATTGCCAGAACCGAGTCCTATCATGAGGGTACCATTCCTCTGCAGACCATCCGTGCTGACATTGAGTACGGCTTTGCTGAGGCTGCTACCACTTATGGCCGTATCGGCGTTAAGGTTTGGATTTACAAAGGTGAAATCCTGAGCCAGACTCTTCGCACCACTCCCAGAACTATGGACCTGAATCGTCCTCCCAGAGAGAGACGTCAGGGTGACCGCAGAGGCCGTGATAACCGCGGCGGTCAGGGCGGTTTCAACCGCGGCAACCGTGGCTACAACCGCGGCGGCCAGACTCCCAGAGAAGGAGGCAATCGCTAATGCTTATTCCTAAGAGAGTTAAATACCGCAAGGTTCAGCGCGGTCGCATGACCGGCAAGGCCACCCGCGGTAATTTCGTCAGCAATGGTGAATTCGGCCTGATGGCTCTTGAGCCCAGCTGGATCACCTCCAGACAGATTGAGGCAGCTCGTATTGCCATGACCCGTTACACCAAGCGTGGCGGTAAGGTCTGGATTAAGATTTTCCCCGACAAGCCGGTTACTCAGAAGCCTGCTGAAACCCGAATGGGTTCCGGTAAAGGTTCTCCTGAATACTGGGTTGCCGTTGTAAAGCCCGGCAGAGTCATGTTTGAAATTGCCGGTGTTTCCGAAGAGGTTGCACGTGAAGCGCTTCGTCTGGCCAGCCACAAGCTGCCCGTAAAGACCAAATTCGTGAAGCGCGAATCCGAGAACGGTGGTGAATAAGATGAAGGCAAACGAAGTTCGTAAGATGAGTGTGGCCGAACTGGAGGCCAAGCTCGTAGAGCTGAAGAAGGATCTGTTTTTCCTGAGAATGCAGCATGCTACCAATCAGCTTGAGAACCCTGTTAAAATATCCCTGGTAAAGAAGGATATTGCCCGAGTCGAAACCATTATCCGCGAAAAGCAGCTCGAGCAGTAAGGAGGTAAGTTGAGATGAGTGAAAACAGAACAGCTTCCAGAAAGACTAGAGTTGGTAAGGTTATTTCCGACAAGATGGACAAGACCATTGTCGTTGCCGTTGAGGAACATGTAGCCCATCCGCTTTACAAGAAGATTGTTAAGAGAACCTATAAGCTCAAAGCACACGACGAGAACAACGAGTGCGGTATCGGTGACCGCGTAAGAGTTATGGAAACCAGACCTCTTTCTAAGGACAAGAGATGGAGACTCGTTGAAATCGTAGAGAAAGCAAAGTAAGGAGGCGCCAAGATGATTCAGCAGGAAACTTATCTGAAGGTCGCCGATAACACCGGCGCTAAAGAAATTAAGTGCATCCGCGTTCTGGGCGGCTCTAAGAGAAAGTACGGCAACATCGGTGATGTAATCGTTGCTTCTGTACGCAAGGCTGCTCCCGGCGGCACCGTTAAGAAGGGCGATGTAGTAAAGGCCGTAATCGTTCGTACCGTTAGAGGCGTTCGCCGCAACGATGGTACCTATGTTCGTTTCGACGAGAATGCTGCTGTTCTGATCCGTGAGGATAAGAACCCCAGAGGAACCCGTATCTTTGGGCCTGTCGCCCGTGAGCTGCGTGATAAGGACTTCATGAAGATCCTGTCCCTGGCTCCCGAAGTAATTTAAGGAGGGACAAATCAATGAATATCATTAAGAATGAGACCGTTATCGTCCTGTCCGGCAGAGACAAGGGCACAAAGGGCAAGGTTATTTCCGCCGACCCCGCTAACGGCAAGCTGATTGTCGAGGGTGTAAGCGTTGCCAGCGTACATCAGAAGGCTCGCCGTCAGGAGGAAGAGAGTGCCATCATCAAGAAGGAAACTCCCATCTATGCCTGCAAGGTAATGGTTGTCTGCCCCAAGTGCGGCAAGCCCACCAAGGTTGGCCACAAGATTGAGGACGGCAAGAAGGCCCGCATCTGCAAGAAGTGCGGCGCTGAGCTGTAAGAGGGAGGAAATACGAAATGCCCAGACTGAAAACACGTTATCAGGAGGAAATTGCTCCTGCCCTGATGAACAAATTCGGCTACAAGAGCGTGATGCAGATTCCCCGTCTGGAGAAGATTGTTATCAATGTTGGCTGCGGTGATGCTAAGGATAATGCCAAGGCAATTGACGCAGTTGTAAAAGATATCACTGCTATCACCGGTCAGAAGGCCGTTGTAACCAAGGCCAGAAAGTCCGTTGCTAACTTCAAGCTGCGTGAAGGCATGGCTGTTGGTGTAAAGGTAACCCTGCGTCAGGATAAGATGTGGGAGTTCCTGGACAGACTGTTCAACGTTGCACTGCCCCGTGTCCGCGACTTCCGCGGCATCAGT
>JAKSQI010000040.1 GCA_024404215.1 Oscillospiraceae bacterium | reverse complement strand
CTCAATATGTTTTTCGCATTTTGAGACAGCCCCTTATTTCAGTATTGATGTCGAATAAGCTTGATTTGATTATGAAGAATAACCTGTCCATTCGGTGCGGCTTCAACAGACAAGCTTCCTCCAGGTTCCGTAAAGCTCCGAGACAGAGCTCTCTTTTCCTTGGCTGCAAGCCAGGCACCCACAGCTGCTGTTCCGCTTGCACAGGACTGTTCCCAAACCAGGGTGTCAGAACCCGGCACATAGACCAGGGGCGTAATGCGGCATGAATCGCTGCTTAGAAGCATGATACCCAAACAAGCGGCATTAAGCTGCTTGCACCACCTGCGGATACAGTTTAACGCCTTTTCACGGCCAAAGCTTTCCGGCACAATCGCATGCAGAATGCCGGGCATAAAAACAACTGGGTATTCCCCCTCTGCAAAGCAGATAGGATGAATATCTTGAATGACAGGCATCTGAATACTGCCTTCATATTCAAGGGTGTCAGTTGTTTTCAGGCAATGAATCTCGGCACTGAGAACAGCAGAGCTTCCGGAAACCTCAAGCTTGACTGACTCCTGCTGTCCGGGTTTAATCTCATGAAGCATGGCAAACCATGCAGCAGCACAAAGAGAAGCATTACCGCAGAACTCTCCGCCTGCCATCTGCAAACGAAGGTCGGCCGTTCCATTGACCGGATGGACGAAACCAACCTGCTCGCAGGTCGGTTCCTTTTCCATTATTTCTTTTGCATATTCAAGCCGATACTCTTCCGCACCAGCTACCGGAATTAATGCTGTGCGATTACCGGATGGGTCAAAGAAATAGTATTCCATCAGCGCGAATAATTCTGCAGGAACTGGCGGGTTCGTTCCTGAGTCGGGTTCCCCAGCACAATGTCCGGACTTCCCTGCTCTACGATGACGCCGCCATCCATGAAAATAACTCGATCACTAACAGCTTTTGCAAAGGGCATTTCGTGAGTAACAATTACCATGGTCATTTTTTCCTCTGCCAGTTCGCGTATAACCTTAAGGACCTCACCGGTCAGCTCTGGGTCCAACGCTGAGGTTGGCTCATCAAAGAAAAGAATATCAGGCTTGCCCGCAAGGGCTCTGGCAATGGCAACGCGTTGCTGCTGTCCGCCTGATAACTGACAAGGATAGTAGTGCTCACGACCTTCCAATCCCATTTTGCGAATCAAAGCAATAGCCTCTTCTTCGACCTCAGCTTTATCCCGTTTCTGTACCGTAAGGGGCGCATCCATAATGTTTTTCATCACATCAAAATGCGGGAAGAGATTGAATTGTTGAAAAACAAGTCCAAACAGCCCCTTCATCCGACGGATTTCTGCTTTTTGAGCATATACTGCTTTATCCTGACCTTGAGGTGTTGAAGCGGCCACAGTACCCTCATAAAGGATTTCACCGCTGTTAATGGTTTCCAAAAAGGTAGCACAGCGAAGAAGAGTACTTTTGCCACTGCCGGAGGGACCAATAATGCTGACTACATCACCTTTATCAACACCAAAAGTGATATCCTTTAATACGCTGAGGTCGTTAAAGGATTTTTGAATGTGATTCATTTCCAAAATCATAACGAAACCTCCTTATCGGTAGTAGTCCAATTTCTTTTCAACCTTGCCCATGCCAAAGTCTACAACAGCGTTAAAGATAAAGTAGAATACTCCGGCAACAACAAATGGAGTAAAGCTGGTTTGAGAGTTGGCAATTTGCTTGCCTATGGTAAACATCTCCTGATAGGAAACGGTGAAAGCGATAGAAGTATCCTTAACCAATGTGACAATTTCATTGGTAATGCTGGGAAGGATGCGTTTAAATACCTGAGGCATGATAATACGAATAAAGGTTTGAGCCTTGGTATAGCCTAATGCCTCGGCAGCCTCATACTGCCCTACAGGCATGGACTCAATGCCTCCACGATAGATTTCTGCAAAATAGGAAGCATAATTAATGGCAAAAGCAATTACTACCGGAATGAGCTTATTCCTGGAAACCGAAAATCCAAACAGGTAGTAGGGACCATAAGTAACAGCCAACAGCTGAAGCATAAGAGGAGTACCTCTTAAAACAGAGATAATAAAACGAAATACATTGGAAATAATCCGGTTCTTGCTCATGCGCAGAAGAGCCACAACAATTCCGATGGGTAGAGAAATAATCAGTGTTAAAAAGAAGATGGCACAGGTTCTTCCCAGGCCTTCGCTCATCTTTAAAATCATGGTCCTTAAAGACATGAATGAATTCCTCCTTGACGGGGTATCAAGTGCCGATTAAACCCGGAAGCATGACTTCCGGGTTTAATGGTTTTAGGCCGAAAAGCCTTTTCGTTCGGTTATCAGTTGAGGAAAAGCAGGTTGTTGACGATATCAGGATAGTTGGCAGCAATGGCAGCATAGGTACCATCGGATACCAGCTCGGCAACAGCACCCTCAATGGCAGCGCAGAGCTCAGTATCGCCGGAGCGGAAAGCAATGCCATACTGCTCAGCACCAAGGTTTTCATTAATGATGGTATAGCCTTCATTTTCAGCAGCATAGGCAGTTGCAACAGGCAGGTCAACAAATACAGCGTCAACAGCGTTACCGCCCAGCTCGGTGAAGCACTTAAGGAAGCTATCACAGGTAATTACATTGTTAAAGGTTTCGGCCAAATCTGCCAGGTCACCATTCAGCAGAGACTCGCCTGAGGTACCCAGCTGAACAGCAACGTCCTTACCAGCCAAGTCAGCAGAAGAGGTCAAACCGCTGTCAGCCTTAACCAGCAGAACCTGAGTATTATCATAGTAAGGCTTGGAAATCACATAACCACTTTCAATCATGCTGTCCAAAATGGTCATGCCGGACCATACACAGTCACACTCGTTGGAATCCAGCTGAATAAGCTTTTCATCCCAGTTAACACCAAATACTTCAAAGTTCCATCCAAGCTTTTCGCAGGCAGCTTTACAGATTTCAACGTCAAAACCGGAGTAGTTACCATCATCGTCCAAGTAGCTGAAGGGAGGATACTCGGCATCGATACCCATAATGAAGGTACGGGCTTCGGCATCGGACGGTTCTTCGTCTTCCGCTGCAGGCTCCGCAGCCTCAGTAGCGGGTTCCTCAGCTTTTGCAGGTTCTTCAGTCACAGCGGGTTCATCGGTTTTAGCGGGAGTTTCTGTCTTGGCAGAGCCACAGGCTGCCAGACCGGCTACCAGGCACAATGCCAGCAGCAGGGCAAGTAGTTTTTTCATTTGTTAATCTCCTTTTTATAAAGATAGTGAAATCATATCACATTAAAGCGCTAAAGTAAAGTTCCAAAAAGAAAACCGGAGTTGCCTCCGGTTTTCTTGATAATCAGTAAAAAAGAATTACTTGATTTCTACTTCAGCGCCAACAGCAGTCAGCTGAGCCTTGATGGCCTCAGCATCATCCTTGGAAACGGCTTCCTTGATCTTGGCAGGAACGCCTTCAACCAGAGCCTTGGCCTCAGCCAGACCCAGACCGGTGATACCACGAACTTCCTTGATGACCTTGATCTTCTCAGCACCAAAGCTGGTCATAACAACGTCAAACTCGGTCTTCTCTTCAGCAGCAGGAGCAGCAGCGCCGGCAGCAGGAGCAGCCATAGCAGCAGCGGATACACCGAATTCCTCTTCCAGAGCGTGTACCAGTTCGGAAAGCTCGATAACGGTCAGAGCTTTAACTTCTTCAATCAGAGCAGCAATCTTTTCGCTAGCCATTTTAAAATCCTCCTAAAATAATGTTAATAAATACTTATTCTGCAGCAACTTCTTCTGCAGGGCCGCCGAGCTTTTCGGCGATGGCCTTGATTACGCAGGCCAAGCTGGAAATGGGAGCCAGCATGGTACCCAGAACCTGAGCCTGCAGTACAGGCAGAGCGGGAATGCTAGCCAGGGCGTTAATCTCATCCAGGGACAGTACCTTACCATCCATGAAGCCACCCTTGATTTCGAAGCAGTCATTGAGCTTGTCAGCGTATTCCTTGATAATCTTAGCGGGAGCTACGGCATCAGTTTCGCAGACAGCAATAGAAGTGGTACCGTTCAGAACGGAATCCAGTTCATCAAGACCTGCATTCTTGATAGCAAATCTAAGAAGAGTGTTCTTAACTACAGAGTAGTCAACATTGGCTTCACGCATCTTACGACGCATAGCAGTATCATCAGCAACACTGATACCAGAATAATCAACGATTACACCAGCGGTTGCGCTCTGCAGCTTAGCGGTCAGTTCAGCAACGATAGCCTGCTTCTCAGAAAGCACTTTTGCGTTGGGCATTTGATTCACCTCCAAAAAATGGTTGTGCGTCCAAATAAAAATCCCTGTGCATAAAGACACAGAGATAGCAATCAAAATCTTGCACCTCGGCAGGAATTACGGCAATGCCCCCTGCTGTCTTTGGAACGCTCAATTAATTTACCACATGCAAGGAGCATTGTCAATACAATTTTTCTTTATTTTACAAGGAATTCCAGTACATTTGTCATAATATCCATAGCATCAGCCGGAATACATTCATGTCGGCTATGAAAGTTCAGTCCACCGGTGCTTAGATTGGGGCATGGCAATCCTTCCCAGGAAAGGCGTGCCCCATCCGTACCACCTCGGATAGGCAGAATACACGGCTCTATTCCATTGGTCCGAAAGGCTATTTCAGCATTTTCAATCAAGTAAAGATGGTCCTTTAGCTTTTCCCTCATATTATAGTAGCTGTCAGTTATTGTCAGTTCTATGGTCCCACTTCCCCACCTCAGGTTTAGCTTTTCTGCAAGTCGAGAAAGAAAAGCTTTTCTGACTTCAAATAGATTTCGATCATGGTCACGAATGATTAGCTTTAATCTGACACGGGACACATTTCCTTCAATCTCATTGACATGGAAAAAGCCTTCATAGCCCTCGGTTTCAGCAGGAATATCAAAGGGAGGGAGCATGGCAAGAAATTGTCCTGCCATTAATACTGCATTTTTCATTTTGTTCTTTGCAGTACCGGGATGAATGTTGATACCGTTAATGATGATTTCTGCTGAGGCTGCATTAAAGTTTTCGTATTCGATCTCACCTAAAGTGCCACCGTCCACAGTATAGGCTTCTTTTGCCCTGAATTTTGCGTAATCAAAATGGTCGGGGCCTCGTCCTATCTCCTCGTCGGGGGTAAAGCAGACAGCAATAGCCCGGTGAGAGATACCCGGATTGGAAATCAACCGGTCGCATAAGGTTACAATGGCTGCGATTCCTGCCTTGTCATCCGCTCCAAGCAAAGTACTTCCATCCGTAAAGATTACTTCCTTTCCCCGGAAGTGTTCTAATTCAGGATACATCTCCTCGGTAATTGTGTCCCCATTTGGCAGGGTTATAGAGGGGCCATTATAAACTGTAATATAGGGCTTAATGTTTTCACCGGAGACCTCGGGAGATGTGTCCATGTGGGCCAAGAAACCAAGAGCCGGCTCATCCTCCCGACCGGTGCTGGCCGGCAAAAAGCCATAGACATAGCCATAGTCATCAGCCTCAACCTCCTGTAAGCCTAATGCACTGAGTTCTTCAGCCAGAGCCTTTGCCAGTACACTTTGACCGGACGTTGATGGAACGGATGAACTGTTTTCATCTGATGCTGTTGAAAAGGAAATATAGGATAAAAAGCGTTCTTTTGCATTCATAGTGAATCTCCTCCTAAATGATTGAATCCGGTGTATTCTTGGTTATGCTTTCTAATTCTTTTAAAATTTACTTGACAGATTCATAAAAGTAGGCTAATATAATTAGGCTGACATGGACGATTAGCTCAGCTGGCTAGAGCATCCGCTTGACGTGCGGAGGGTCAGCGGTTCAAGTCCGTTATCGTCCACCAGTAATCACATTTGCTTCGGCAAGTGTGATTTTTTTTACTGTGAGGTGTGATTTATGATTAATCTGGTTTTAGTCGAGCCTGAAATTCCGGCAAACACCGGCAATATTGCTCGTACCTGTGCTGCAACCCGTTCCCGCCTGCATCTGGTTAAACCTCTTGGATTTGATATTTCTGATAAGGCAGTCAAAAGAGCCGGGCTGGACTATTGGCCCATGGTGGATATTACTGTATATGAGTCCTTAGACGAATTCATGAAAATTCACAACCAGGACGATTTGTGGCTGGCGACAACCAAAGCCCCCCAAACCTATACAGAGGCTAGGTTTCAAGATAATTGCTACATTCTTTTTGGAAAAGAAACCGCAGGCCTTCCCCAGTGGCTTCGTGAGCAATATCCGGAACGTTGTATCCGCCTTCCCATGCGGCCGGATGCTCGCAGCTTGAATCTATCCAATTCCGCAGCCATTCTCTGCTATGAGGCACTGAGACAAATTGGCTTTCCGGATTTGACCTAACCCTGTTACCAAAGCCCAATTCTATTGAATTGGGCTTTCTTATTTATAAATAACCGTGCTCTCGCAGCCAGAAACAGGCCTTTTCAGCATCCAAGGATTCAATGGTATAGGTTGCCTCCGGGCAAAGTGTCTGTGCTCTTTTTAAAAACCCGTCAACGTTGATGCAGCCTTGACCGGGTGCCTCATGGGTGTCATATTCGCCCTTATTATCGTGAATATGAAAATGCCTCAGCCAAGGAGACAGCTCCTCTAACCAATCTATCGGATCTAGACGACTGCAACGAAAAGCGTGACCAATATCCAGGCATAAGCCGATACGGGGCTCCTGAAGTGCTTCCATAAGCTCTTTTAATATTGCTGGAGAGCTTTCCATAACATTTTCTAAGCAAATATCAACGTGACCCTGGTGCTTAGCCAAAAAGGCCTTCCAAAAACGTACCGATTGCTCCAAAAACCAGGCATCAAAATAAATGCTGGGTGCATAACCGCTGTGAATCACAACCTTGGAAATACCATATCCATCTGCCAGCATGAGAGCTTGAGCATAGCGCTTCTCAGCCAGAGCCGCCGCTTCTTCATCAATGGCGGACGGAAAGAGTTCATTAAAAGGAGCATGGAGACAGACACCATCTGCTGATGACAGCTTGTGACGAACCAAACGGTCGGTTTCGTCAAAGCCTTTCCCAAGGCTGTCCCCCATGCAGAATTCAGCTATTTCCAGCCCGGTGCCGTATTCACGGGCCAATCTCAATGTGAGTTCACCGTTGCGTGTGCGGTAGCTGCCATCCTCCAGCATTTCAATATCCAAATCAGCAGTAGTAGAAACGAGCCATTTCATTTTTATAACCTTATCGTTGTTTACTGTTTTTCTTATTTTCAGAGTATTTCACATAATCCTTTGCCTGCCATTCCTTATTTGCCTGCGCCTGTTCATATAAGCGGAGGTAAGAAAGATGGCGACTGAGAGGAATGTCACCGTCCTCCACAGCCTGACGAACCCGACAACCGGCTTCCTTCGTATGACTGCAGTCTCGAAAACGGCATTGCCCCATATAGGCTAAAAACTCTGGGAATACTTCAGGCAGTCGATCCTTGGGAACCGGTTCCATTTCATCAATATCAAAGCTTGAAAAGCCGGGGGTATCGGCAATGTAGCCGCCATTATCCAAAGAAAACAATTCAACATGGCGGGTGGTATGGCGACCGCGTCCCAGCTTTTCACTGACGTCTCCTACCGGTAGCTTAAGCTCAGGCTTAAGACGGTTCAGTATGCTGGACTTTCCAACACCGGAATTCCCTGTGAAAGCACATACCTTGCCGGCCAGCAAAGCTTTCAATTCCTGGATACCTGCTCCGGTTTCAGCACTAACCGATAGAACCGGGAAACCGGCCTTTTGATAGACCGCAGCCAGCTCTTCACCAGCGTTTTGGTCACACTTATTAATACAAACGATGGTGTCACAGCCCGCAGCACCGGCTATAGCGGTTATCTGATCAATCAAGAACGGATCAGTTACAGGAATGACAGCGGATGCCACCATTACAAGGGTATCAATGTTGGCGACGGGAGGACGAACAAATACACTCTTACGGGGAAAAATCTCACGTACGGTTCCATTGCCGGTCGAATCAATAGATATATCTACCCTATCGCCCACCAAGGGGCTGACCTTATCCAAACGGAAACGGCCGCGTGCCCGGCATGCGACCGTTCCCTCAGCGGTTTCTACATAATAAAAACCGCTCACTGCTTTAATAATTTTCCCTTCCATATCAGGTATCATTGGAGGGTGCTTCGGCTTCGGAACCAGCAGGAGCTTCTCCGGGAAGCTCTTCGGGGTCGGTAAGCTCCGTATCCTCACCGGGATTGGTTTCTGGCTGAGTCTCGGGCTCAGGGGCAGGCTGTATTTCCGGCTCAGGAGCAGGAATTTTGGAGCCATCGGAACAGGAAATCACCACAACACTGTTTTCTGGAACCTCATCTCCGGCTTCCATGTTCTGGTAAATCACTTCGTCAACGGGTCGATCGCTGGCTTCATATGTAACCTTATACTGAAGCTTGTTCTCAGTCAAACGGGAAATAGCCGCAGACATAGATAGACCGGTAACAGAAGGTACTGTAGTAAGCTTTTCTTCCGGCCCCATGCTGTAGGTTAAATAGATGGTATCTCCATCCCGAATTTCCTGGTTGGCAGCAGGGATTTGATTCATGACTAGATTTGCATCAACCTTATCGTCGTAGCTTCCCTGCGTATCAATCGTAACAAGAAGGCCTAAGCGATTTATCAGATTGGTAGCTTCCCGATAATCCATGTTAAGAACGGAAGGCATGAGCACTTCGCTTTCCTGCGCTTCAGCTACTGTTAATGTGACAGCAATACCGCTGTTTGTCAGAGTATGTTCCTTCCCTTCTTTGGGGGTTTGCTTGATGATTTCGCCTTCCTGGGCATCCGCATCTACAACACGGTCAATGGTAAAATTATAAATACCCTCATAATCCGGGTTATTCACCACATCATCAACCTGGGAGCCTACAAACTTAGGGATAATAATGGTCTCATTCTCTGGGGCAATCATATCCTTCAGGAAAAAGCGCCACATGAAGACAAAGAGAACAATGGCAAAGAGCAGCACCATTAAAATGCCAATCAAAACACCGGTCTGTCCGCTTTTTCTGCGATTTTTGCGGTATTCATCATTGGTCATTTCCGCAGAGCGACGAGCCGGGGTTTTTACAGGAATGGAGGGCTCACGTTTAACAGGGGCAGGAATGACAACAGTATTATCCTGACCGGCATCCGTACCTACACTGCCTAGGGATCCATATCCAAATACAATGGCAGGATTCTTGCGGAATTCTTCTAAATCGGCCAGCATCTCTTCCGCGGAAGCATAACGCTTCTGCAGATTGGCTTCCATGGCATGCATAGTGATTTCTTCCATGCCAAAGGGAATGTCAGGATTAATCTCCCGAGGCATAAGAGGAATGGCACTAATATGCTGAATCGCAACCGCAACGGCAGAATCACCAACAAAGGGAAGGCGGCTGGTTAGCATTTCATACATGACAACACCCAAGGAGTAAAGGTCGCTGCGGGCATCAACCTGAGCACCCTTTGCCTGCTCCGGGGAAATGTAGTGAACGGAACCAATTGCTTCCTGCGTCATTGTATTCTGACTGGAAACTAAACGGGCAATACCAAAATCAGCAACCTTAACGGTACCATCTTTAAGGATCATAATGTTATGGGGCTTGATATCTCGGTGGACAATCCCGCGGGAGTGTGCATGACTCAAGGCCTTCACAATCTGTGTTGTGAAATGAAGGGTCTCCTTCCAGTTCAGCAGCCCTTTACGGTTGATATACTGCTTGAGAGTTATTCCCTCAATAAGCTCCATAACAATGTACTCAATGTTGCCGGTACGGCTGACATCGTATACATTTACAATATTAGGATGAGAAAGCATGGCAACAGCCTGAGACTCCGTACGGAAACGACGACGGAATTCTTCATCCTCTGCCAGTTCCTCCTTCAAAATTTTTACAGCAACCATGCGGTTTAAACGATGGCACTTCGCCTTGTAGACAACAGCCATTCCACCGGTACCGATTTTTTCCAGTATCTCGTACCGATTATCCAGCATTTTGCCAATGTATTTATCTTGATATTCCATGGTATATGCCTCCGGAATCACTTTCTGAACAGCAAAACTGTTACATTATCCGGCGCTCCTCGTTCCAAAGTCAGATGCACCAGATTCTCACAGCAGGTTTTAACCTCTTTATCTTCCATAACTATACGAGCCAGCTCTTCGTCTTCCAAAACATTACTTAAGCCGTCCGAACAAAGCAGCAGATAATCACCGACTTCTATGGGAACAAAAAAGAAATCAGGTGGAACAATATCTGCTGTACCTACAGCACGGGTAATTAAATTGCGGTTTGGGTTGGTTCTGGCTTCCTCGCGAGTAATATCTCCGTTTTCAACCATGTCAGCAACAACGGAATGATCGCGGGTTATTTGCCGAATGCCGCTGCGGCGGGACAGATGATAGCAGCGGCTGTCACCAATGTTTAAAACAGCAGCCCCCTGCTCAGTTACCGCAGCAGCCACCAAAGTCGTTCCCATGCCACAGCAATCCATATCCTCAAGGCTTCTGGCAAATACAGCCGCATTGGCAGCCTCTGATGCTGCTTTCATATGTTCAGCCAATTGATGCAGGTCATCAAACGGATTTAAGTCTTGTAAAAAGCTAGCGTTAAAAATTTCGCAGGTCATTTTGCTGGCTATATTGCCACCCCGGGCTCCTCCCATGCCGTCACAGACGACAAGGAGCGCACCACCCACCAAATGGAGCTCCTGCGCAGTGAAGGTATCCTGATTTTGCTTACGGACCCTTCCCTTGTCGGTAATACCATAGTATTTCATACAGATCTCCGATTTATAAAGATTGAGTTTTTCTTCTAAGGTGACCACAGGAGGGATCAATATCAGAAGCAAGCCTACGGCGGAGTGTAACATTAATATTTCGGGATTTCAAAATGCGCATAAACTCATTCAAATCCTCTTGTGTGCTTGGCTCCAAACTACGCTCATCCACATGGTTTAATCGAATTAAATTCACATGACTGCCGGTACCGGCCAGCTTTTCACTGAGAAGACGTGCGTGAAAGGGTGTATCATTCACCTTATGAATCATGGAATATTCATAGGAAACACGTCGGCCGGTCTTTTCAAAGTAGCGCCTGCAAGCAGACAACAGCTCATCCACATCATGCTTTCGATTCACAGGCATAATTCGGGAACGGGTTTCATTATCCGGAGCATGCAAGGAAACCGATAAAGTTAATTGTAGATTATACTCGGCCAGTTTGTCAATGTTTTCTACCAGTCCACAGGTTGAAAGAGAAATATGACGCATGCCGATGTTCAAGCTTTCCGGGCAGTTTATGAGTTTAAGAAAAATCAGAACATTGTCAAAATTATCCATCGG